>DASYLY010000058.1:0-3420 GCA_036009365.1 Solirubrobacterales bacterium | reverse complement strand
GACCCCTCCCGGACAACAGCGGGGAGGGTCCGGGAGGGGTCACCCACGCCTCCATCCGAGGCCGCCGCCGTTTATGTGCCCAGCTGCACGAATCGCATCTTCGACGGCAATCCCATCGAGGCATTGGTGGCTGTCTCGGTGCGGGCCGGGTCGCCGGTTTGGGTTCCAGATGGGGTGGACGGGAGCTGTTGTGGGCTGCCGTGGAGTTCGAAAGGGTTTGCGGCTGCTCAGGCGCACAAGGCGAATGAGATGGTCGAGCGGCTTTGGGAGTGGAGTGGGGAGGGGGCGCTGCCGGTTGTGATCGATGCTGCTTCCTGTACTGGGGCTATCGCTGATCCAGCTGACGGGGTTCTCTCGGAGGAGAACGCGGAGCGGCTTGGGAAGCTCGAGATTGTCGATTCGGTTTCCTGGGCGCTGCGGTTGCTGCCAGACCTCGATATCGACGAGAAAGTCGACTCCGCTGCTGTGCACCCGACCTGCGCTACTCGGCGGCTTGGGTTGACGCACCCGCTGCGGGTGCTCGCCTCAGCTCTTGCCGAGGATGTCTATGTGCCGCCCTCGGCTACCTGCTGCGGGTTCGCCGGGGATCGCGGCATCTCCCATCCGGAGCTGACCGCGTCGGCCACTCGGCCCCAGGCCGAAGAGCTGGCCGGTCGTGACTTCGACGCCCACCTCTCCAGCAACCGCACCTGCGAGATCGCGATGACCCGCGCCACCGGCGAGCCCTACGAGTCGGTCGTCTGTCTGCTCGAGCGGCTCAGCCGCTAGACCGCGTCCTCGGCCTGCACCTTGCCCGCATCGACGGTCTTGCCGTCGATGTACTTCACGAGATCGGCGTATTTCGGTTCCGCCTCCATCCGCTTGTCGAGCAGCGGGTTGACCAGGCCGCGGAAGGCCGACATGTAGCGCCACCACTTGGGGACGAAGATCCGCGGCGCCTGTTCTTCGATGCCGCGGACCAGGCCGGCACCGGCTTCGGCCGGGGTGATCCGTTTCATCAGCCAGTCGGGGCTGAGCTTGCGGACCCGCTCGGCGTCTTCCTGCGCGAAGGCGTCCTGGACCAGTTTGGTGTCGACCCAGCCGAAGTAGGCGACGCTGGCGCTCGCCCCGTGCGCTTTCAGCTCGACCCGCAGCGCCCGGCCGAGCGACTCGACTCCGGCCTTGGCGACCGCGTAGGGAGTGTTGCCGAAGCCGTTGGCGAAGGCGTAGACGGAGGAGACGACGATCATCTGCCCCTGCCGCTCGACGATCTGCGGCAGCGCCGCGCGGACCGTTCGCCAGACGCCGAGCAGGTCGACCTCGAAGACCCGCTCCCACTCCTCGCCGGAGATGCCCCGCACGGTCGCGAACTGCTTCTGCGCGATCCCGGCGTTGGCGACCGCGACGTCGAGCCCCCCGAGCTTTTCGACGATCTCGGCGACCGCGTTCATCATCGCGCTCTGGTCGGTGACGTCGCCCCCGAGCCCGATCGCCCGCGGCCCGATCCGCTCCGCCGCCTCGCGGGCCTCGTCGGCGTCGATGTCCAGCACCGCAACCGAGGCGCCGCGCAGGTGCATCTGCCGCGCGGTCTCGAAGCCGATTCCGCGGGCGCCCCCAGTCACCAAGGCGACCTTTCCGTTCAAGTCGTATCTGTCCATGGCCGGGACCCTAACGCCGCCCGCATCCGCACGCTGGCGAAGCGGCGGGGGGAGTTGGCCCGAGCCCTCCTAGAATCCTCAGCTTCATGCCTGGATTCGAGCCCGCCGACCCGAAGCAGTCCTTCCCCGAGCTGGAGGAGCGGGTGCTGGCGCGCTGGCGCGCCGACGACGTCTTCGGCCGCTCGCTCGAGGCGCGCGCCGACGCCCCGGTCTGGAGCTTCTACGAGGGGCCGCCGACCGCCAACGGCAAGCCCGGCTCCCACCACGTCCTCGCCCGGGTCTTCAAGGACGTCTACCCCCGCTACAAGACGATGTGCGGGTTCCGAGTGCCGCGCAAGGCGGGCTGGGACTGCCACGGGCTGCCGGTCGAGCTCGAGGTCGAAAAGCAGCTCGGGATCTCCTCCAAGCAGGAGATCGAGGAGTTCGGGATCGCCGAGTTCAACCAGCGCTGCCGCGAGTCGGTCTTCGAGTACGTCGAGGACTGGAACAGGCTGACCGAGCGGATCGGGTTCTGGATCGACCTCGACGACCCCTACGTCACCCTCGAGGACGACTACATCGAGTCGGTCTGGTGGTCGCTGAAGAAGCTGTGGGACGAGGACCGCCTCTATGAGGGCCACAAGGTCGTCCCCTACTGCCCGCGCTGCGGCACCGCGCTGTCCTCGCACGAGGTGGCGCTGGGCTACGAGGACGTCGAGGACCCGTCCATATACGTGCGCCTCCCGCTGCTGGGCGAGGACGGGAGCGAGGCGGGCGAGTCGCTGCTGGTTTGGACGACGACGCCGTGGACCCTGCCCGGCAACGTTGCCGTCGCGGTCGCGCCCGAGGTGACCTACGTGCGGGCCCGGGTCGGCGACGAGACGGTGATCCTGGCTGAGCCGCTGGTCGAGAAGGTGCTGGGGGAGGGGGCCGAGGTGCTCGACCGCTTCGCCGGGACCGACCTCGTCGGCCGCGCCTACCGCGGTCCGGTCTTCGCTCTTGGTGACGGCGGCCCGGCCAACGCCTTCCGGGTCCTAGCCGGCGACTTCGTCACCACCGAGGACGGCACCGGCCTGGTCCACATCGCCCCGGCCTTCGGCGAAGACGACTACGCGGTCGCCGCCGCCAACGGCGTCTTCGACCCGACCGACGCCGGCACCCTCTACAACCCGGTCGGCCTCGACGGTCGCTTCGACGGCCGCGTCACCGGCTTCGAGGGGCAGTTCGTCAAGGACTCGGTGACGACCAAAGCGCTGATCGCCGACCTCGATGCACGCGGCCTGCTCTTCCGCGAGCAGGTCTATGAGCACTCTTATCCCCACTGCTGGCGCTGCGGCACGCCGCTCCTCTACTACGCGAAGTCGAGCTGGTACATCGCCACCTCTCAGGTCCGCGACCAGCTGTTGGCCAACAACGAGGAGATCGGCTGGCACCCGGAGCACATCAAGCACGGCCGCTTCGGCAAATGGCTGGAGAACAACGTCGACTGGGCGCTCTCCCGCGACCGCTACTGGGGGACGCCGCTGCCGATCTGGGAGTGCACCGGAGAGGGATGCGACGGCCGCTTCTGCGCCGGCTCGGTCGCCGAGCTGCGCGAGCGCGCCAAGGGCGCCGTCCCCGAGGATCTCCACCGTCCCCACATCGACGGCGTCGTCCTCGACTGCGCCGAGTGTGGCGGCGAGATGCGGCGGGTCGCCTCGGTGATCGACACCTGGTACGACAGCGGCGCGATGCCCTTCGCGCAGTTCCACTACCCGTTCGAGAACCAGGCGGAGTTCGGGGAGCGCTTCCCGGCCGACTACAT
>DASYLY010000057.1:0-55623 GCA_036009365.1 Solirubrobacterales bacterium | reverse complement strand
TACGAGAAGGGCAAGGACGGCTTCACCAACAAACACTTCCTCTGGCTGCTGGTCGAGGACTACGGCCTCGACGGCCTCGCCGAGAAGGTCGTCCGGCCGCTCTCCGGCCTGCGCGTCGGTCCCTTCTACGGCTGCTACGTCGTCCGCCCCAAGGAGCGGCTCGGCTACGACGAGTTCCCCGACCGCGACATCTACCTCGAGCAGGTGATCGAGGTGCTGGGCGGCCAGGTGGTCGAGTACGACGGCGCCCGCAAGTGCTGCGGCTTCCCGGTGATCACGATGAACCGCGAGACCTCGCTGCGCCAGGCCGGCACCCACGTCGGCGACGCCCTCGACGCCGGCGCCGACTGCCTCGTCACCCCCTGCCCCCTCTGCCACCTCAACCTCGACATGCAGCAGCCGGAGGCGGCCAAGGTCGTCAACCGCGACCTCGGCCTCGCCGTCCTGCACCTGCCGCAACTGGTCGGCCTGGCGCTCGGCGCCGACCCCAAGCAGCTCGGCATGAGCAAGCACATCGCCTCGACCGGCTGGGTCGAGGAGCGCCTCGCGGTTCCCGCCTGACACCCCCTGAGGGTGTCACCCCTAGCTTGCGGCTTTAACGCTCGCAAGAACGATGGTTGCGATGGCCATCAGCCAGATGATCGCGAGCATTGCGTGGAGGTTTCGATCCAGGGAGCGCTGTCGCTCTTCTCGCCGTTCGCGCTCGATCCGGTCAATCCGCTCGCCGAGCCGATCCAGCCGCGTTTCATTCCAGTCAGTGGGCATTCCTCCACGATAGAAGACAAAAGGTTTCGTTGTGTGAGGAAACTGTGCCAAAAGTGTGAATTCTCAAGAGAGAGTCTCCGGGCCAAGAAATAGCCTGGGGCGATCGAGCCCCTCTCCCTCCCACTCGCCGCCGCCAGCGACACGGCGGGGATTCTTACGGACCTCTTCTTGGTGCTTGTCGCCGCCAAGCTCGGCGACGAGGTCTTCAAGCGGATCGGGCAGCCAGCGATCGTCGGCGAGATCCTCGGTGGGGTCCTGGTCGGCCCCTCGGTGTTGGGCTTGGTCGAGGTAACCGAGGTGCTGCGGGTCTTCTCGGAGCTGGGTGTTGTCTTCCTGCTGTTCTGGGTGGGGCTGGAGACGCGGCTCTCGGAGATGCGGGCAGTCGGGCGGATCGCGGTGGCGGTCGGCAGCGCCGGCGTCGTGCTGCCCTTCCTGGGCGGACTGGGACTCGGGCTCGTCCTCGGCGAGAGCACTGAGACCAGCGTCTTCCTCGGCGCCGCCCTGGCGGCGACCAGCGCCGGGATCACCTCGGCGACCTTCCTCGACCTCGGCATCGCCCGCAGCCGCGCCGCCCGCACCGTGCTGGGGGCCGCCGTCGTCGACGACATCCTCGCCCTGATCCTGCTCTCGGTCGCGGTCGGGATGGCCGCCGACGGCGGTGTCGACGCCGCCAAGATCGCCCTCGCCCTGGCGGTCGCGGTGGCCTTCGTCGGCTTCGTCGCCCTCGGCGGGACGCGGCTGCTGCAGAGCCGGCCGCGGCTGCTCGACGTGCCCCGCTTCGCCGAGTCGCCGCTGCTGCCGGCGGTGATCCTCTGTCTCGGGCTCGCCGCCTTCGCCGCCGAGATCGGCCTGGCAGCCCTGATCGGCGCCTTCCTCGCCGGGATGATCGTCGCCGAGACCAAGGACCAGAACTCGATCGAGGAAGAAGTGAGGCCGCTCTACGCCTTCTTCCCGCCCTTCTTCTTCGCCTTCATCGGCATCGAGCTGAGCCTCGACTCGCTGACCAGCGCCGACGCCCTGCTGCTGCTGGCGGCGGTGACGGCACTGGCGATCGTCACCAAGCTGATCCCCGCCTACCTAGCGTCGCGCGGGCTGGGACGGAGTGAAGCGACGATCGTCGGCGTCGGCATGGTGCCGCGCGGCGAGGTCGGGATCGTCGTCGCCTCGATCGGCGCCGCCGAGGGCGTCGTCGACGCCGAGCTGTTCGCGGTCGTGGTCGGGATGTCGATCCTGACGACGCTTATGGCGCCGTTCCTGCTGCGAAGGCTCAGCCGCGTGGCGCGTTAGTCGCTATATAAGCGACTAACGCGCCACGAGCAGATCGCGCTCAACTAATAACTCGGCGAGCTGGACCGCGTTCGTCGCCGCGCCCTTGCGCAGGTTGTCGGAGACGACGAAGAGGTCGAGGGCGCGCTCGTTGCCGGGGTCGCGGCGGATGCGGCCGACGAAGACATCGTCCCTGCCGGCGGCCTCGGTGGCCAGCGGGTAGAGCGCCGCGGCCGGGTCGTCGACGACGGTGACCCCCGGCGCCGCAGCCAGCAGCTCGCGGGCCCGCTCCGGGCTCAGGGCCCCCCTGGTCTCGACGTTGACGGCCTCGGAGTGGCCGGTCACAACCGGCACCCGCACGCAGGTGGCGGAAACCCTGATCTCGTCGTCGCCGAGGATCTTGCGGGTCTCGTTGATCAGCTTGCGCTCCTCATCGGTGTGGTCGTCCCCCTCGGGGAAGCTGCCCGCCTGCGGCAGCGCGTTGAAAGCGATCTGGTGGGGGTAGACGCCAGGCGCAGGCGTCTCGCCGTCTAGCACCGCTCGCGCCTCGGCCAGCATCCCGTCGATCGCGGCCTTGCCGGTGCCGGAGACCGCCTGATAGGTGGAGATGACCAGGCGCTCGATCCCGGCCTCGTCATATAGGGGCTTGAGGGCGACGGCCATCTGCATCGTCGAGCAGTTGGGGTTGGCGACGATGCCGTTGTGGCCGTCGAGCGCCTCGGGGTTGACCTCAGCAACAACTAGCGGCACGTCGTCGTGCATCCGCCAGTAGCTGGTGTTGTCGACCACGGTGGCGCCGGCAGCGACGATCTTCGGCGTCCACTCGGCGCTGACCGAGCCGCCCGCCGAGGAGAGGACGAGGTCGAGGCCCTGGATCGTCTCCTCGCTGACCGCCCGGCACTCCAGCACCGAGCCGTTCCACTCCAGCTCGCGACCGGCGGAACGCTCGGAGGCCAGCGCCACCACCTCGGCGGCGGGGAAGTTGCGCTCGGCGAGCAGGCTGAGGATCGTCGTCCCGACCAGGCCGGTGGCGCCGAGAACGCCGACCCTGTAGCCGCTCATTCGGGCTCGTCGCCCAGCTCGAAGGCGCGGTGCAGCGAGCGGACCGCGTCGGTGACCCGGTCGGCGGAGATGACGCAGGAGATCTTGATCGGCGAGGTGGAGATCATCTCGATGTTGATCCGTTCGGCGCCGAGGACCTCGAAGACTTTGGCGGCCACGCCCGGGTGGGAGCGCATGCCGGCGCCGATGATCGAGACCTTGCCGATGCGGTCGTCGGTGCGGACGTCGTTGCTGACGTGGCCGAGGCCGGCGAGGGTCTCGGTCGCGGCCGCCAGATCGTCGCGATCGACGGTGAAGGAGAGGTCGGCCAGCTGGTCGCCGCCGACCGGCTCGTTCTGGATGATCACATCGACGTTGACGTTGGCCTCGGCCAGCGCGGTGAAGATCCGGCCGGCGACACCGGGCTCGTCGCGGACACCGGTCAGCGTCACGCGAGCCTCGCTGTTGCTGTGGGTGACTGCGGTTACGAAAGGTTGCTCCACGGTTTCCTCCTCGGCAACGACGAGCGTACCGGGACCGTCCTCGAAGCTGCTGCGGCAGTGGATGCGGACACCGTGGTTGCGCCCGTACTCAACTGAGCGCAGCTGCAAGACGCCGGCCCCGGAGGCGGACATCTCCAGCATCTCCTCGAAGGAGATCCGCGAGAGCATGCGGGCGTCGGGGACGAGCCGCGGGTCGGCGCTGAAGACGCCGGCGACGTCGGTGTAGATCTCGCAGACGCTGGCCCGCAGCGCTGCGGCGAGGGCTACGGCGGTGGTGTCGGAGCCGCCGCGGCCGAGCGTGGTGACGTCGCGGCTCTCGGTCGAGACGCCCTGGAAGCCCGCGACGAGGACGATCCGGTCCTCGGCCAGGGCCCGCTCGATTCGGTCGGCGCGAACGTCGATGATCCGCGCCTTGGTGTGGGAGGAGTCGGTGACAATGCCGGCCTGGGAGCCGGTCAGCGAGATCGCCTGGTGCCCCATGTCGTGGATCGCCATCGCGCAGAGCGCGCAGGAGATCCGCTCCCCGGTCGAGAGCAGCATGTCCATCTCGCGGGCGACCGGGCGCGCGGAGATCTCCATCGCCTGGGCGACCAGCTCGTCGGTGGTCTTGCCGCGGGCCGAGAGCACCGCGACGACGCGGTTTCCCGCCTCGCGCGCGGCGACGATCCGTGCCGCGGCGCGCTTGATCTGCTCGGCGCCGGCGACCGAGGTGCCGCCGAACTTCATCACGACTATGTCGGACCCGGAGTCAGGCATGAGGGCCGGAGAATAGAGACCTCTCAAGGGACGGCCGGACGCGCCGATAACCCCGGCAGGTGCAGCCGGCCGCCGACATCCCCAAGGTGAGTTCGAGCGGACCCGTGGCCCAGCGCGAGCGCCTGCTCGTCGCCAGCCGGCTCGCCACCGTCCTCGCCCGGGTCCACAGCGTCGAAGACGTCGCCAGAGTCGTCGTGCGGGAGCTGCACCACTCCTTCGACTACTACCTGGCGGTGGTGCAGCGGCTCGATCCCGACGGCTCGCTGCGGGTGGTCGCCGGCGCCGGCCCTCTGGCGGAGGAGCTGAGCGACTTCCTCGCCCTCGAGCAGCCGATCGAGGTCGGCGTCAACGGCCGTGTCATGCGGACCGGGCAGCCGGCGATGGTCAACGACACCCGGCTCGACTCCGACTACCTGCAGCGCAATCCCCAGACCGACCCCGGCTCCGAGCTCTCGCTGCCGCTCCACGTCGCCGGCTCCGTCTGGGGCGTGATGAACCTCGAGCAGCGTGAGCGCGGCGCCTTCACCGACGATGACCTGATGCTGGCCGAGATCGTCGCCGGCCAGGTCGGCGCCGCGATCCACCGCTGCCAGCTACTGGGCGAGCTGGAGGGCGCCTTCACGGCGACGATCGGCGTAATCGCCGACGCGGTCGAGCTGCAGGACAGCTACACCGCCGACCACGCCAACGAGGTCGCCGACCTAGCCCTGCGGGTGGGCGAACGGATGGGCGTCACCGGCGCCGAGCTGGAACGGCTTCGCTACGGCGCCCTCCTACATGACGTCGGCAAGATCGGCGTGCCGGGAGAGATCCTCCGCAAGGCCGGACCGCTGACCCCGCGGGAGCGCGCGCTGATGGACCAGCACACGGCGATCGGCGCCCGCATGCTGGAGAAGATCCCCTTCCTCGCCCCGGTCGCCCCCCTGGTCCGCTCCGCCCACGAGCGGGTCGACGGCGGCGGCTACCCCGACGGCCTCGCCGGCGATCAGATCCCCCGCGGAGCGATGATCATCTGCACCTGCGACGCCTTCCACGCGATGACCTCCGACCGCACCTACCGCCGCGCGATGGATCACGACGAGGCGATCGCCGAGCTCCGCGCCAGCGCCGGGACCCAGTTCGACGAGCTAGTCGTCGAGGCGCTGATCGCCGAGCTGGGCTAACTGGCAGCGGGCGGATCCGCTGCGTCCGGGCCAAGGATCTCCCCGGGAGCGATTACACGGACGCTTCGGTCGGGAGAAACGAGAACGACGAACCGATCGTCCTTTGCCGCTCGCCTCATATCCGCTTCCGTGCTCGGAGTACCGGCATCGATGAACGACAGTCGTTCTGGATAGGGGGACTTATCTTCCAGCGCGAGATCGATTGCTTCGTCGAAGGCCTCTCCGGCGGGTGATTGGCTGCCGTCCTTATAGATCACTCTTCCACCCTTCGATCATTGCGTCTCGGCCTCGTTTGATCTCCCTGATCGCATGGCGCATTCCTTTCTCCGAGGGTACCGCTGTGAAAGCGCTTACCACTTCTCTTGCCGGAAACATGTCCATACCGGTGCATCTCGTTGAAGCCGTGCGCACTGTCATGGACCCGAACCGTCTCAATCCGGCCAGCGACCTTGAAGACCAATACGACGGAGTAGCTCGTCACTTCCGGTCCAACCGTCTGGAATCGCACCCGCATCACCGTCCTAGCTCGGATTCGAGGTTCTCGTCGTAGTCACCCCTATTCCTCGACCCTGCTGGGCAAAAGCGCACGCGTGCCGCGCACAGAGTCAAAGTTTGGTCACAACTTTGAGCCGACCCCTGTGACGCTGGAGAAGTGTGATCCGAATCACACTTAAAGATATATCGGAGAGATATATTGCTGCGGGATGGAACTGAGCGCGACCGCGTACGTGATTCTTGGGATGGTCTCCAAAGAGGCCCGGTCGGGCTATGAGATCAAGGCCGTTGTCGACAACACGACGCGGTTCTTCTGGGCGGCCAGCTACGGGCAGATCTACCCGGAGCTGAAGCGGCTTGCCGAGGCGGGCCTGGTCGAGGGGATCGACTCCCCGACCGGGGGTCGGCGGCGGACCGTCTACTCGATCACCGCCGCCGGCGAAGAGGCATTGAAGGACTGGCTGCGGCAGCCGCCGCAGACCTTCGAGATGCGCGAGGAAGGGCTGCTGAAGCTGTTCTTCGCCGACATGCTGCCCCGCGAGGAAGCGGTGCCGATCCTGCGGGCCATGCGCGCCCACCGGCTCGCCGCCGCCGCGCAGCTGCACGCCATGGAGCCGGCGGCAGCAGAGAAGAAGGACCCGTTCCCGTTGATGGTGCTGCGGGGCGGAATCGAGTTCACGGAGTGGTTCGCGGATTGGTGCGAGCGGATGGAGCAGCAGTTGCTCGGGTCCGCTCCAGACGAAAGGACTGAACATGTTTGACGCTCTCGCCCGCCTCGCCGACGGCAACGCCCGCCGGATCGGCCTCTTCGCGATCCTCTTCTTCCTGCTCGCCGGCGCGCTCGGCGGCTCGGTTGCCGACCGGCTCGACCCCTACGGCGCCGACGACCCGGCGACCGAGAGCGTGGAAGCGCGGGAGCAGTTGCAGGACGCCGGGCTGCGGGTGCCCGCGGTGATCGCCGTGGTGACGGATGCCCCGGTCTCCGCTCCCGGCACGCGGGCCCGGGTTGAGGCGCTCGAGCGCAGCGTCCGCAAGCGCGACGACGTCAAGTCGGTGACCGGCTATTACGACACCCGCTCCCCCGTCTTCGTCTCCAACGACCGCCGCTCCACCTACTTCGCGATCGCGTTGAAGCCGACCGGCGACAAGGCGCTGCAGGAAGCGGGCAGCGAGATTGCCGACGAACTCTCGTCGCACCCCGGCGTCGTCGTCGGCGGCTTCGCGGTCGCCTCCGAGCAGGTCAACAAGCAGGTCGAGCACGACCTGCAGATGGCGGAGATGCTCGCCTTCCCGCTGCTGTTCCTGCTCTCGCTGCTGTTCTTCCGCAGCCTCGTCGCCTCGGTGCTGCCGCTGATGATCGGCGGCCTGGCGATCATCGGCACCTTCCTGATCCTGCGACTCGCCAGCGAGTTCGGCTCGATCTCGATCTTCGCCCTGAACCTGACCACGGCGCTGGGGCTGGGGCTGGCAATCGACTACAGCCTCTTCATCGTCTCCCGCTACCGCGAGGAGATCGCCAAGGACGGTCCCGGACTGGCGGCGATGCGGCGGGTGCTCGCCACTGCCGGGCGCACCGTCTTCTTCTCCTCGCTGACCGTGGCGGCGGCACTCGCCTCACTGCTGGTCTTTCCGCAACGCTTCCTCTACTCGATGGGTCTCGGCGGCGCCCTGGTGGCACTGTTCGCGGCGCTGATCTCGCTGACCGTGCTGCCGGCGGTGCTAACCATGCTCGGCAGTCGAGTCAACTCCGGCGCGCCCAAGTTCCTGCAGCGCCGCGCCGAGGCCGATGCAAAGCCGGACTCGCAGGGCTTCTGGTACCGGCTCTCGCGCTTCGTGATGCGGCGGCCGCTGCCGGTGGCGACCTTCAGCGCTTTGCTGCTGATCGTCATGGGCCTGCCCTTCCTCAGCATCAAGTTCAACACCGTCGACCCGACGGTGCTGCCGCCGGAGGCCAGCGCCCGCCAGGCCTACGAGCAGGTCAGCGACGACTTCCCGCCCTATCACGAGACGCCGATCTGGGTCGCCGTCGAGGGTGGCGGCCCAGCTGCCGCGGCGAAGGTGGCGGCGAGCGTGCGCGGAGTCGACGGGGTGGCCGAAGTCGCGCCCCCGCAGCGCCTCAGCAGCGGTGTCACCGCGATCCAGGCAATCTCCGCCAATCCCTTCGTCAGCGACGCCAGCCAAGAAACGGTCAAGGCGATCCGCGACCTGCCAGAGCCGCCGAGGACGACGGTGCAGGTGAGCGGCGCCAGTGCTGACTTCATCGACTTCCAAGGCAGCCTCGCGGAGCACATGCCGATCGCCCTGGCGATCGTGATCGTCGCCACCCTGGTCATCCTCTTCCTGATGACCGGCTCGGTGATCCTGCCGATCAAGTCGCTGATCATGAACTTCCTCAACCTCAGCGCCGTCTTCGGCCTGCTGGTGCTGATCTTCCAGGACGGCAGGCTGGAGGGATTTCTCGACTACTCGAGCCCGGGGGCGATCGAGCAGACGATGCCGATCCTGCTGTTCGCGGTCGCCTTCGGCCTCTCCACCGACTACGCCGTCTTCCTGCTCTCGCGGATCAAAGAGGCGCGCGACAACGGCGCCTCCGAAAGCGAGTGCGTGGCGATCGGGCTGGAGCGCACGGGCCGGATCGTCACCGCCGCGGCGCTGCTGTTCGCGGTCGCGATGGGCGCCTTCGCCACCTCCCAAATCATCTTCATCAAGGAGAACGGCGTCGGTACGGCCCTGGCAGTGCTGATCGACGCCAGCATCGTCCGCGCCCTGCTCGTGCCCTCGCTGATGGAGCTGCTCGGCAAGTGGAACTGGTGGGCGCCGGCGCCGCTGCGGCGGCTACATGAGCGCTTCGGGATCAGCGAGACGGACACGAGTGCTGAGTTGAACCCCTCATAGGGTGCTTAACTCAGCACTCGACGACACAACCGACGATCACTTCAGGTTTGAAGGGACTAGGTCGCCCTGGGTGGTCTTGACGTCGTCGGCGCCCTTGGTGCGCTCGTTGCTGGCGAGGCCGGTCAGGGTCAGTGCGCCACCCACTTCGATCGTCGCCGTGGCCACCACCGACTGGCCGGGCTCGAGCTTGCTCGTGTCGATCTCCTCCGGAACCGAGAGGGCGAGGTCCGTCCCGGCCTCGCGGCTGTCGTCGGCCGAGAGCAGTAGCTTCGCTTCGTCGCCGCAGACGCCGGTGACGACCCCGGCGAAGTCGGCATAGGCGAAGGGGGCGCCGTCAGCCTCGATCTGGCGTTGCCAGAGGATCGTCGCCGGCGGCGGAGAGACCAGGCCGGGGTCCGGGACGCAGCCCGGTGGCGGAGCGGGGGCTTCGACCTCTGGCGCTACCGGTGGTTCGGTTTCGACAGACGTCGCTTCGACCGAGGGCGCCGTTTCGATCTCGACGGCAACGGTTGCGTAAGCACCCAGCGCCGGCAGCGGCGACACCGCTCTGGTGGGATCGGGCCGGACATGGACAAGAACCGAGGCACCCCGCTTCGAGACCGCGTAGACAGGTGCCATCGGGTCCGGGTCGACGAAGGTGACGATGCCGTCAAAGCTCGCCCTCGCCTGGCGCCCGGCCTGTTTGCGCTTGCCGGCCTCGGCGAAGGTGCCGTTGGCGAGCAGGCGGACGAGGACGCTCAGCTTGGTGCCCGGCGCCGGCAGCTTCGCCGCGTGGATAGCGTCGAGCGTGCCGCCGGCCTCGGCCAGCGCGTAGCTGCTCGCCTGCGGGTTGACGTGGACGACGACGCCGGCGAGCGTCTGCACTTCGGTCGCGGTGGTCTCTTCGGCCGGGGGCGGCGCTTCGGTCACAGCCGGTTCGCTTTCCGGCGCCGGTTCCAGCGGCGCTTCCGCTTCGTCGAAAGCGCTGGGGACGAATTCGGTGGAGCTCGAGCCAGCGGTCATGGGCGCGCTTTCGCTACCCGAGCTGCCGCCAGCGGTCGAAGCGATGGCTGCGCTTCCCCCGCCCCCTTCGCCGCTCACCTCCTCTTCGTCGCCGCCGCTGAAGCCGGGCAGTTCGATGACCTGGGGGACGCCGGTGGCAAGGGTGCCCGCGGCTCCGGGCCCGATCGCCACGCCGACAAAGAGCCCGAAGCCGAGCGCGACCGCGGAGAGCGGTGCGGCCCAGCGCCTGTCCGTGACCGGCAGGGCGGCCCAACGCAGCAACTGCCGGTAGCCCTTCACGTCGCCGTCACCCCCACCGGTCCGCGAACCATCAGATCCTTGCCGCACTGATGACAGAAGGCCGAGCCGCGTGCGTAGAGGGCCCCGCATGAGCCGCAGGCCCCGGCAGCACCGGAATCGCCGAGCTTCAGCATCCGCTCGACCTCGGCCAGTTCGGCGTCGACCCGCTGCAGCTCCGCCGCCTGGCGGGCGAGCAGGTCGAGGCGGAAGTGGTCGCGACTGGCCATCTCATAGGCGATCCCGCCGAGGTCCCACTGCAGCTCGGCCAGCTCCTTCGCCAGGCGGTCCCGGCGCTTCTCCAGGTCGGCGCTCATTCGATCGATTCCGCCGCGCCGCCGCCACCGGGCGCCTTCGAGGTGTCGATCGGCGGCGGTGCTCCCGGGGTGGCGATTTTGTCCGGCAGTTTTTTCACCGCTTCCTCGTAGGCCTCCCCGCTCTGGCTTTCGAGGTCGTTGAGATCGTCGGCACTGGCCTGCACGGTGGCGTCGCTGTGCTGTGCAGCACTGCCGGTCAGACCGCCTTCGACCTCCTTGGCGCCGGTGTCGACCTGCTTCGACTTCTTCGTGCCTTTTGCCTTTGAGGACGTCGCTTCCTCTGGCTCCGCGGCATCAGCACTCGCCGTCGCGCCCGGCACTTCGCCGCCGACCCTGACGATCGGCGCCGGGGCCGACGTGGTCGTCGACCCGTCGCCCTTGCCGATCAGGACTCCGACCAGCAGCATCAGCCCCAGCACGGCGATGCCTCCGACCGCGGCCAGCGGGGCGAAGTCGCGCTCGCGCCGTGCCGGCTCGGGCTCGGGCTCAACCGCAGCCGACGGCGCCTGGCCAGCTGGAGCTTGCGGCGACACGTCCGCAGCTGCCGGGGCCGCCAGATATCGCCTGTAGTCGACGCGAGGACCAGCCCGGCGTTGACCGCAATTAAGGCAGTAGCGCTGGTCGGCCGCCAGCTGGGCGCCACAGCCGGCGCAGGGCTCACCCTGTTCGCCGAGCGTCGGCATCTGCATCGTCTCGGTCGTCGCCATCGGTCCTCCTATTCGCTTTTGTGCCCGGGCAATGCCGGGAACTCGAGTAGTTCGACGTCCGCACCGCTCGGATCGCCGATGAAGAAGACGTCGTAGTGCAGCGGTTTCGTGCTCGCCTTCAGGTGTTCGATCGCGCCACGCCCGGCGGCGACGATCTCGCCGCCCTGGCGGGCGATCGCGTAGAGCAGCAGCCGGTCCTGGTCCTCGCCGGTCTTGTTGATCACGTCGCCGGTCGCCTCCAGGCCGGAGACCGGGTCGCCCTCGATCCTCGGCCGGGTGACCTCGATCTCCGGGATCGGGCCGGAGTAAGAGTCCGCGTCGGCGCCAACGGTGACCTTCACCGACTTCGGCTTGGCACTGGCCAGGACCTGATCGTTGACCCAATCGGTGGCGCCATGGGCTGATATGTAGGGGACAGAGGCGAGGGCCGGCTCGATCCCAGGGATGTCGTTGCTGTAGACGGGCTTGCCCTTGGCGTCGAGGACCTCGATCAGGATCGGGACGTCGACCAGGTTCTTGCCGGAGTCGCTGTGAAGGCTGACCACGACGGCGCTGCCGTTGGCGTCGCTGAGCAGCTTGGTAGAGGTCACCTCGACCTCGGTGCTCTCCTTGCCGATCTTCAGGCCGTGGCTCGAGAGCAGCGTCGACTCGCCCTCCTTTTCGAGCTCGGCGCTGCGGCTCTGGGTTGACTGACAGGCCGAGAGGGCAACGACGGCAAGCGCCGCCAAAGCCGCCCCGACAAGCGAGCGCAGCCTCACCCGAAGCCGCCGCTGACGTACTCGCGGGTGCGCTCGGCGACCGGTGAGTTGAAGACGCGCTCGGCCTCGCCGTACTCGACTAGGTCGCCGAGGTACATGAAGGCGACGTGGTCGGCAACCCGCTGGGCCTGCTGCAGGTTGTGGGTGACGATCACGATCGCGATCTCGGTCCGCAGCGAGACGATCGTCTCCTCGATCGTCTGGGTCGAGATCGGGTCCAGTGCCGAGCAGGGCTCGTCGAGCAGCAGAACCTCCGGCTGCACCGCCAGCGAGCGGGCGATACAGAGCCGCTGCTGCTGGCCGCCGGAGAGCGCCAGGGCCGGGTGGTCGAGGTTGTCCTTGACCTCCTCGAGCAGGCCGGCGCGGTGCAGTGCCTCGATCACCGCCGGCTCCAGCTCGCGCTTCGAGGGTTTCTTCGAGCCGCGCTCGCGCAACCCGTAGGCGACGTTGTCGAAGATGCTCATCGGGAACGGGTTGGGCTGCTGGAAGAGCATCCCGACGCGGCGGCGCAGCAGGGTGACGTCGAAGAGATCGACATCCTCGCCGTCGAGCAGGATCCGGCCGCCGCGGGTCGCCGCCGGGGTTAGGTCGACGAGCCGGTTCAGCGACCTCAAGAGCGTCGTCTTGCCGCACCCCGAGGGGCCGATCAGGGCCAGGACCTCCCCCTGGCGCACGCTCAGCGAGACCTGGTTGACCGCCAGCTTCTGCCCATAGGCGACACTGAGCGCCTCGGTCCGCATCCGCTCGATCGCGGCGGTGTCGGCGCGGGGCATCCGCCGCAAGGGGGAAGCCGGAGCGGCATGCGGCCGGTGCCCGTTGCCGTTGACAGGCGGGAGGGCGACGGTCGGCGCCTCCTCGACGAGGATCCGCCGCACTGGCGGCGGCGGGCTCAGCGGGTCCATCCGGGCTCCTTTCCGCGGGCGATCAGGTCGACCGCGAAGTTGAGGAAGATGACGACGATCAGCAGCACGAAAGCGGCCGCGTAGGCCTTCTCCGGGGCACCGCCCTCGCCGGCCGGGGAGTTGTTGTAGACGTAGGTGGTGAGGGTGCTGCCGGTCCCCTTCAACAGCCCCCAGACCGGGGTCCCGTTCTCGGGCTGGATCTGCAGCGAGGCGCCGAGCAGGACCACGACGATCGCCGTGTCGCCGACGATCCGGCCCATCCCGAGGGTGATGCCGGTGCCGATGCCCCGCCGCGAGGCGGGCAGCAGTACCCGCCGGATCGTCGAGATCCTGTCCTTGCCGAGCGCATAGGAAGCCTCGCGGACGTGGGCGGGGATCGAGTGCAGCGCCTCGCGCGTGGAGCCGACGATCAGCGGCAGCGCGATCAGCCCCATGATCGCCCCGGCGGTGAAGAACGAGCGGCCGAAGACCGCATTGCCCTCGGCCGTGAAGGAGAGGAAGCCGAAGAAGCTCTGCTGGAAGACCAGCAAGCCGAAGATCGCCAGCACGATGCTGGGCGTGCCGGCGACGATCTCGACCCCGGACTCGACTGCTCGCGCCAGCCACGAGGGCCGCCCGTACTCGGAGAGCCAGACCGCTATACCGACTCCGATCGGAGCGGCGATCAGGGTGCCGAGGATGGTGAGGATGACGGTGCCCTCGATCGGGTCGAGGAAGCCACCCGATTGGCTCTGCTCGAGGCTCGGCAGTGGGTGGGTGGTGAGCAGGGAGAGGCTGAGGTACTGGAAGCCGCGGACGAGCATGAAGATGACGATCGCCGCAGCGATCAGGCAGAGCCCGATCCCCGCCGCCCAGGCCAGCCCGACGCCGAGCTTGTCACCGCGGCTCCAAGACTCCTCGCCGCGTTGGTGGGCCGGCGGCGACGCGACAGGCGGGGGCGGCGGAGCGGGGGCTTGTGCGGGGGCGTTCATCGCCTACCGCGCCTGCAGGGTGTATTTGCGCATCGACTGGCGCGCGGCCCAGCCGGCGAAGGAGAGGAAGGCGCTGGAGACGAGCAGCAGCGCCGCGAAGGCGTAGATCGTCTCTCCGAACGGCTTGACCGAGAGGCCCTCGGCGTTCTCGACGATCGTCGCCGCCAGCGTCCGTGCCGGCTCGAAGAAGAAGGTAGTGCCGTCGAGCGGGTTGGGGGCGAAGCCAACTGAGCCCGAGACCATCGAGAGCATGATCGCCTCGCCGAGCGCCCGGGCCGTGGCCAGAACTATGGCGGCGACGATTGCTGGGCGAGCCGCTCGCAGCCCGACCGTGCGGAGGGCTCGCCAGCGGTTGACGCCGAGCGCGGCGGCGCCCTCGGTCCAGTGCCGCGGCACCGAGCGCAGGGCGTCGACGGTGATCGCGACCATGATCGGCGTGATCATCACCGTCAACACGAGAACGCCGACGAGGATGCTTGAGCCGTCGAGCTGGATCACGTAGCGGACCGAGTCCTTCTGGGAGCCGGAAATGACCTCGTTGCCGACGAAGGGGACGAGGACGAGGATCCCGATCAGCCCGTAGACCACCGAGGGCACCGCCGCTAGCAGCCTGATTACCGGCTGCAGCACTCGCTGCATGACCGCCGGGGCAAACTCGACGATGAACATCGCCGAGAGCAGCGAGACCGCCGTCGCCAGCATCACCGAGATGCCGGTGATCAAGGCCGTCGCGTAGAGCAGCGGCCAGGCGTGCATCGTGTAGACGTAGTCGTTCGGGTTGGCCGGGGAGTTGAAGGTGTTGGCCAGCTGTTCGTCGACGTTGCCGCCGGGGCCGAACCAGGCAAGCCCGTTGTGGGCGAATGAGGGCCAGGCCTTCTCGAAGACGAAGACGATCATGAAGGCGATCAGCAAGAGGACCGCGGACGCCAGCGCACCGAGAGCTATCTCGGCGCGCTGGTCGGTGCGGTCCCTTGGCTTCGCGTTATGCGAGCCGGAGACGTTCACTAGCTCAACGGCACCCACTGGGTGGCGATGACCTTGCTGGCGTCCTTACTGTGGGTGATCCAGTTGATCCACTTCGCGGCGTCGCCGGTCGGAGCACCTCGGGTCACCATGTAGAGGTTGCGGACGCCGCCGTACTGGCCTGACTTGGCGTTGCGCAGGTTGCATTCGACACCCTTGTAGGGAATCGTGTGCACGTTTTTCGTGAAGGCGAGCGAGACGTAACCGATCCCGCCCGGATCGCTCGCGACGGACTGTTCGACGAGCCCGTTGGAGCCCTTCTGACTCGCCCCCGAGAAGATTTTTGTGCTGCCCATGAAGATCTTCTGGAAGGCGTCCTGCGTGCCGGATGCGGCCGTGCGCGTGAACAGGTCCACCGTGCCGGTCTGGGTCGACCCCGGCACGCCGCTCCAGCTGCGGACGCTGCCGCCGAAGAGCGCCTGGACGCCCGCCTGGTCGAGACCCGGGATCGGATTGGCGTTGTTGCTGACGAGGCAGAGCGCGTCGTGGGCGATTTTGTTGAACACGAGACCGCCGGGATCGCTCGGTTTCGGGTCACGCGAGGAGTTGCCGATCGTCACCCGGCCCGCGGCGACGTCGGCGACGCCGATGTCGGAGCCGCCTTGGAGCAGCTTGAAGCTGACGCAATGGTCACAGACGCTCAGGTATTTGCGAGCGAGCAATGCTGCCAGCGGAGCGACCGTGGTTGAGCCGCTCATCGTGATCGTCGTCTTGGCAGCGGCCGTGGCCGGTGCCGTGGCGGGGACCGCCGCTACGAGTGCCAGGGCGGATACGAGGCCGACCCGGCGCAGTCGATTCTTCATCGACGTGACTCCTTTCGGGAAGTGGCTGCTTTGCAGGTGGTGGGGTTTTTGAGCCGGAATGGCTGGGTCACGGTGGTAATCGGTTTGTTGGTGACCGAGTCGGGTTGGATCACCGTCGCCGTTACCCAAACCTTGAACTTGTCGGACTTGGACTTGGCGGCTTCGCATGGATCGCGACCGATGGCGAACTCACCCGTGATCGCGTTACCGAAGTTGGAGACGCCGCGACAGCCGAAGCCGGAGCTAGGGAAGGCTCCTTCGCAGCCGAACGATTCGCTGGTCGCCTCGCCGCTGGTGAAGTCGAGGACAAGCACCTCGGTGCTGAAGTAATCCACTTGGCGGTTGGAGACGATGCCGTAGCCGACCACCAGGGAATTGCAGTTGAACTTGTAGGACAGCCCGCCCGGGGGGTCGATCCCGGGAATCTCGTTATTCAGCTCGAGGCTGCCGCCGCAAAGCGGCGCTTCCGCTGCGTTCGCGGCCACAGGCAGACCTAGAACGCCAACGCACCCCAATGCCGCGATCGCGGCGATTGCCACCCGGGCACGGCGCCGGGGATGCCTTCTCTTCGTCTTGATCACCTAACGCGCTCCTTGCGTTTTGACGGTTGACGTCCCGCCAGACGCGGGCCGCTTTCAGAGTCAGCAGCAGTGTCTCGGCGCGCCGAAGGCGACTTGTTGCCATCCCGTATCGGGACTGTAAAAACGATGTAACAGCAGACCCGGAAGGGCGGCCGCGATCAGGCGAGAGTGTCCGCGCGGCTAGGCGAAAGCCTGGGCAGCGCGGCGGCGGAGGTCGGCGTTGAGCATGCCGGTGACGGCGCTCGGGAACTCGCCGGCCGAGGGAACAGCGGCGCCGATCAGGCCGCTGGCGCGGAAGCCGAAGAGGGGGGCGACGACGCCGAGCTCACGGATCTTGCGAACGAGCTTGACGGCGCTGGCGGTGTCGGCGCCGGGGCCGCAGACCAAGATCGCGGTCGGGTCGAGGGCGGCGAGGGCGCGCTCGAGGCGCTCGTCGCCGAGCTCGTTGGAGAGCATCAGGACGCGGAAGCCGGCCCGGCGCAGGGCGAGGTCGAGCGCCTGGGCATGGACCTCCTCGGCGTCCTGGCCGTGGCTCGAGTCGAGCAGCAGGATGCCGGCCGGGCGCGAGGCGGTGGCGGCAAGGCGGCGAGCGCCGTGCAGCCATCCCGTAGCCCAGCGAGAAGCGAACTCCAACTCCGCCTCGCGCTCCGGGTCGGCGGCAAGTTTGTCGATCGCCGGCAGCAGCAGCTCCTCGACGCTGCGCTCCAGCGGCCGCAGCGCCAGGCTCTCCTCCATCGCCCGGTCGGCGCGGTCCTCGTCGAAGCTCTCCAGGGCCGCCAGCAGGCTGCCGTCGCTGGCCGGGGCGGCCTGGCGCTGGCGCGAGAGCTCGATCGCCGAGGAGATGTTCCCCGTCTCGGCGAGGGCGTCGCGCAGCGTCTGCAGCTCCATCAGCTCGTAGTTGCGGTGGTTGCCGACCGTGCGCTTCGGCACCGGGTAGCCGTAACGGCGCTCCCAGCTGCGCAGCGTGTTGGGGCTGACCCCAAGCACTTCGGCTGCTGCATTGGTTCGGATTCCCGGCACGGACGGCATTCTCGCACCGGTTTCCCGGGTTTACACCAGTTATGGACAGATTTCCCGAATCTGTCAGCGATCTTGCAGAGGTTCCAGCGCACCGACGCCCACCGGTTGGCCCACCGCACGGGCTCTCCACATCGCCGCGTCAGCCTTGTGCAGGAGCAGCTCGGCGCTGGTGCCGTGCTCCGGGCAGGCGACGACGCCGGCCGAGACCGCGATCCGCAACCCCCCCGCCCGCTCCAGCTCGTCGAGCAGGCCCAGCAGCCGCTCCGCCATCTGCACCCCTTCGACCGTGCTCAGGTTGGGGGCCAGCACGCAGAGCGCATCCTCCTCGAGCTGGAAGACCTCGTCGACGAGGCGGATGCTGTCGCGCAGCGCCGCGCCGACCACCGCCAGCACTGTCTCCTGGCCACCGGCGATGTCGCCGTTGCGCGTGCCCGGCCCAGAGGCGTCGAAGACGACCAGCGCAAAGGGATGGGCATAGCGGCGGTGGGTCTCAATCATCTGCTCGAGCCGGCGCCGCATGTGGCCGGGTCGGTAGAGGCTCTGCAGGGCGGCCGCTTCGGGATCGACCCCGGGCTCGGGCTGCGACGGGGGCACTGGCACTGCCTCCGCCAGCCGCACCTGGGCTCGCTCGAAGGCAGCGTCAACCGCGGTCGCGGCGACCACGCCGAAGTCCTCGGCGAGCCGTGCCGCTGCGGTGGCGAACTCCTCAGTCCCGGCACCGTCCAGCTCCTGCTGCAGCTTGCCGAGCAGGGACGCCTGCATGGAAGAGACCTCGCGGGCCAGGCGCCCGGCAGGCGAGCCACCGCTGGAGCCGGAGCCGCCGTTCGAGCCGTTCTCGGAGTCGAATCGCCTCGCCACGCCCTGACCTTGGCGAAAGCAGCGGACGGCGGTGGGGCGCAAGACCGCTATTTGCGGCCTGACAGACGTCCACTCAGGGAAGACTTTTTTGTGGCACGGCTCTTAACCACTCCTTCGGCTCTCTACTTTGCGAGCAACAAGGTAAAAGAGCTACAAAAATGAATAAAATGGCTACATGGAGAACGAAGTGGGAATTCGCGAGCTGAAGAACGGGACGAGTCGAATCATCGAGCGAGTCGAGAATGGCGAGGCGATCACCGTCACCCGACACGGCAAGCCGGTGGCGCGAATAGTCTCTGTGGCCACCCCTCCGCGGCTGGCTGCCCTGATTGCCGCCGGCGTGGTCAGGCCAAGCGAAGGCAGCCGCTACATACCCAAACCGATAACCCCGTTGTCGGGAGAGGGCAAGGAAGCCGCGGACTACGTCTCCGAGGGACGGCGCTGAGCCTCTACCTCTACCTCGACACCAGCGCGCTGGTCAAGCTGCTCGTAAAGGAGGCCGGCAGCGAGGAGATGCACAGAGCCCATCTCGACGCCAGCTCTCTCCTTTGCGTGGGCCTCGGCTATGTCGAGGCGACTTCGGCCCTGGCACGTATGCGGAAAGGTAGGAAGATCACTCCCGCCCAGTTACGCGACGGGGGGGCAGAGCTGGAACGGCTCTGGCGGTGGGTCAACGTCCACGCTACGACTGAGATGCTGCTCGACTCGGCAGCCCGAGTTGCCGAAGAAGACACGCTCCGGGCTCACGACGCCGTCCACCTCGCAGCGGCGGCCAGTTTTGCCCAGGGCGAGCCGCTCGAGTTCGCCTGCTGGGACCGGGAGCTACGCGCCGCGGCGAAAAGTCGCGGCTTCGCCCTCGTCCCCGAGTCGCTCTAAGCGAGCCGCTCAGCCCAGGCTGCGGCGGCCGGCGAGGGCCTTGCCGAGGGTGACCTCGTCGGCGTGCTCGAGGTCGGCGCCGACCGGCAGGCCACTGGCGAGACGGGTGACGGCGACCTTGCCGCGCAGTTGCTCGGCGATGTGCAGGGCGGTCGCTTCGCCGGTCGTGGTCGGGTTGGTGGCGATCACGACCTCGTCCACCCCACCGTCCTCAACCCGCCGCAGCAGCTCGGCGATCTTCAGGTCCTCGGCGTCGATGCCGTCGATCGGCGAGAGAGCACCGCCGAGCACGTGGTAGAGACCGCGGTACTCGTGGGTGCGCTCGATCGGGATCACGTCGGACGGTTCCTCGACGACACAAATCATCGCCTGGTCGCGAGTGCTGTCGGCGCAGATCCGGCAGACCGGGCCCTCCGCCAGGTTGAAGCAGCGCTCGCAGAGGCCGACTTTTTCCTTTACCTCGCGGATCGCAACGGCGAGGGCATTCGCCTCCTCATCCGGCGCCCGCAGCAGGTGGAAGGCGAGCCGTTGCGCAGTCCGCTGCCCGATCCCCGGCAGGCGCGAAAGCTCGGCGACCAGACGCGCCAGCGGTGCCGGGCCCTCCGTGCTCAGAGTCCCAGGCCCCCCACACCGCCACCGCCGAGGCCCCCGGTGATCCCGCCCATCTTCGAGCTGGCCAGCTCCTGGGCGGCGCGCAGGCCCTCGTTGACCGCGGCCTGGACCATCTCGGCCAGCATCTCGGCCTCCTCGGGGTCGATCGCCTCGGGGTCGATCAAGATCTCGCGCAAGGTCAGGTCGCCGCCCATCTTCACCTTGACCATGCCGCCGCCGGCGCTCGCCTCGACCACCTCGTCTTTGAGCTTCTCCTGCGCCTCCAGCATCTGTGTCTGCATCTCCTGCGCCTGTTTCATCAGGGAGTTCATGTCGAACCCGCCTGGCATCCCGCCTCCGCGTGCCACCTAACTGACCTCCTCCGCGTTGAACTCGCTTTTCAGTCGCTCCATCAGTGCATCCTCGTCGGCCTGCTCGTCGACCGCCGGCGCCTGCGGCTCGGGCTCGCCATCGAGCAGTACGTAAACGGGACCAAGCCGCTCGCCGGCAACCGCCTCCAGCGCCGCCGCCATCTGCTCCCGCTTCTCCGGCCCCTCCGCCTTGCGTTTGTTGAAGGTCGAGGTAGGCGGAAAGCCGATGGTCACCGTCGAACCCTCTCGGTCGATCGAGACGGGGCGGGCGCCCTCGAACATCTCGGCCAACGCCGGAGCATCCGCCTGACGCAGCTGATCGAGGACGGCGGGCCACAGGCGAGTCAATCTGTCGAGATCGTCTCCGTCGGAGTCCTGCCCCGCGGGTCCTGTCGCCGCGGCATCCCCCACGGTGCCGTCGGAGTCGAGGTCCGCGGGTCCTGTCGGTGCGGCATCCCCCACGGTGCTCGGGCGCTCCGCGCCCTCCGCGCCGCGGGGGACCCCCGCCCCACCGCCACCCGCGGAAGAAGCCTCTCCGGCTGAAGCTTCCGGCTCCGGCCCTGGATCTGAGCTCTCCGGCTCGGGCTCCGGCGGTGACGCACTCTCCTGCTTCGGGGACTCGGGGTCATCCTCCTGCGCGGGTTCTGCCGCGGGTGGCGGTGGGGCGGTGGGGAATGCCGCGGCGACAGGACCCGCGGGCCGACCCCCCCCAGCTAGCTGGCTCTCCAGCCTCTCGATCCTGCGCAGTAATCCCTGGGTTCCCGGATCCAGATCCGGCCTTGCTGCTTTGAGAAGTGCGATCTCGACTGCCATCCGCGCATCGTCCCCCTCGCGAACCGCGGTCAGCGCCGCAGCCAGCTCGTCGATCGTGCGGACCAGGGTGGCGGGGCCGATCGCGGCGGCCTGGGCTTGCAGGCGGGCCGAGTCGGTGGCGGTCACTACAAAGGAGGTCGGGACCTCGCCGGTCGTCTGGGTAACCAAGAGGTGGCGTAGGTGGGCGAGCAGGTCGCGGGCGAACTGCGAGGGGTCACGGCCGGACTGGGCCATCTTCTCGACTCCGAGCAGGACCCCCTTCGGGTCCTCGGCGAGAACCGCGTCGACGGCGCCGAAGAGCAGGTCGGCGTCAACGGCGCCGAGCATCTCCAGCACCTCGTCGAGGCCGACCGTGTTGCCGCCGAAGGCGACCAGCTGGTCGAGGGTGCCGAGCGCGTCGCGGAAGCTCCCGGACGCGGAACGGGCGATCATCGAGACAGCGCCCTCGTCGACCTCGATTCCCTCGCTGGCCGCTACCCGGTTCAGCACCTCAGAGATCTGCTCCAGCGAGGGGCGCTGGAAGTCGAAGCGCTGGCAGCGGTCGGCGATCGTCGCCATCACCTTGTGCGACTCGGTGGTGGCGAGGACGAAGACCGTTTTCGGCGGTGGCTCCTCAAGCGTCTTCAGAAAGGCGTTCCACGCCTCCTTGGTAAGCATGTGGGCCTCGTCGAGGATGTAGACCTTCCAGCGGCCGCCGGCGGGCGCGTAGGCGACTCGCTCGCGCAGGTCACGGACGTCGTCGACAGAGCGGTTGGAAGCGGCGTCCATCTCGATCACGTCGATCGAGGTGCCTGAGGCGATCGTCACGCAGGACTCGCATTCCCCGCAGGGCGTGACGGTCGGGCCGCCGCGCTCGCAGTTGAGCGAGCGGGCGAGGATCTTCGCCATCGAGGTCTTGCCGGTCCCGCGCGAACCGACGAAGAGATAGGCGTGATGGACCTTGTCGCCCGCGACCGCGTTGCGAAGGGTGCGGACCACGTGCTGCTGCCCCACCACCTCGTCGAAGGAGCCAGGGCGGTGGCGGCGGTAGAGGGAAGTTGACTCGGTCATCGGGGGTGCGAGCCAGTGTATCCACGCCCCGGCGCCGCCCCATCGAGGGCGTGTCCGAGTTTTGGGTGCCATATGGACCCCTAAGCTCGGACACCCCTTGGGGCGGGTCCCGATACCGTGCGCGCGTGCCTCAGAGGGTCTCCAGCTGGCTGACGCCAGCCATCTGGGTCGCCGCCGTGAGCGCCGTGCTGCTGCTCCTCTTCCCGGTTGGCTTCCCCAATTACGACACGATCTACGCGCTCGTCTGGGGCCGCGAACTGGCGCACGGGCTCAGCCCCGACTACGGCTCGGCGCTCCCTCCCACCCCGCATCCGCTGACCGACCTGCTGGGCCTGGTGATGACGCCGCTCGGCGACGGCGCAATCACGGTGACGATGATCGTCGCCTACGCCTCGCTGGGGCTGATCGGCTTCTTCGTCTACCGGCTCGGAGCGATCTGGTTCGACCGCTGGGTCGGCGGCGTCGCCGCGGCGATCGTCCTCACCCGCGCCCCCTTCCTCTCCAACGGGCTGCGCGCCTACATCGACATGCCCTACATCGCCTTCTGCCTCGCCGCTCTACTAGTGGAGACCAAGCGGCCCCGCGCCGGCTGGCCTGTCCTCGCCCTACTCGCCCTCGCCGGTCTACTCCGCCCCGAGGCCTGGCTGTTCTCTCTCGCCTATCTGGCCTACCTGGCGTGGGACCCAGATCGTGGTTCCATCCCATCCGCCCCCCTCATCGCGCTCGCCCTCGCCGGGCCGCTCGCCTGGGCGTTGTTCGACTGGGCCACGACCGGCAGCCCCACCTACTCGTTCACCGGCACCCAGGAAACGGTCGAGACCCTGAAGCGGCAGACCGGCCCCGTCGACCTCGTCCTCTACGGACCGCGCCGGCTCGGCGAGGTGCTGCAGTGGCCGGGGATGGTCGGCGCCCTCGGTGGCGTCGCCCTCGGGCTCGCCTTCCTGCGCCGCCGCGCGGCCCTGGGAGTCGCCGCCGCCGTCCTCGCTCTCGCCGCCTTCGCCCTGCTCGGTAGCGCCGGCCTGGCGGTCATCCCCCGCTACACGATGCTTGCCGCAGCGGTGCTAGCGATCTTCGCCGCCCTCGGCCTGCTCGGCTGGCGGCTGCTGGAGCCCGGCCACCCGTGGCGGCGCCGCTGGCAGCTCTTCGCCGGCCTGGTGGCGCTGATGTTCGTCGTCTGGGCGCCGAACCAGTGGGACCTCGACTCGCGCGTCGACGCCGACCTCACCAAGCAGGCACGGATCGAGGGTGACCTGACGGACCTCGTCGACGCCGGCGCCTTTGAGCCGCTCTGCGGCAAGATCGCCGTCCCCAACCACCGTGCCGTCCCCCGCCTCGCCTTCGGCCTCGACATCAGGCCGACCCAGATCGTCAGCGCCAGTGAGGAAGACGCACCCCGGCGCGGCTACTTCGTCGCCCCGGCGAGCGAGTTCACGACCCACAACTTCATCCTCGACCCCAACGACCCGACCGACCTCGACCTCGACGTCCCGGCGGTCTACCGCGAGGTCGACCGCAACGAGTCCTGGAAGGTCTACCGACGCTGCTGAGGTGCCCGGTGGCAGGGCGCTGACGCCGTCGCAGCTCTCCAGGGCATCGTCGGGACCAACGTCGGGAGTCCGCTCCTCGGGCACGATCACGCCGAAGTTCGCCACGTCGCGGACACCGAACTTCAATTCGACGCTCACCTGGCCGAGGCGCCCGCCAGCTCGCTCCTGCCAGTTGAGGATCAGTTTCCGTTGTCGGGGATTTTGCGGCCCTGTGGCGCTTCGGCGCCGCCGCTGAAGAAGCGCTGTTCGCTGCTCGGCGAGTCCGACGCCTGGCAGGTGATCTGGATGTTGAAGCTGAGGTTGCGGACGCGGCGGTTGGGCACCGTGAAGACGACGTACTCGCCACGGGCGCTATCGGCAACGCCGGCGGGAAGCTTGAGTCGGGCGAGACGGCTCAGTGGCCCTCGACCCGCCCGATCGCCTCGTGGGTGGCGGCGGCCAGGTCGGGGTCGGCGAGGTCGACCTGCGGTGGCAGCTCGACATGGAGGTCAGCGGAGACGTCGACGCGGGCCCAGACGTCGGCGCTGCGGCAGTCGAGCACGTGGCCGCCGCGCGAGCGGTCCTCGCTGATGAAGTGGAGATGGAAGCCGCCGATCTCGATCCCTTCCACGTATGTCGGGAAGCGAAACCCGAGCACCGTTCCGCTCACGTCGAGGAGGTCGAACACGTGCTGCTCGGCGACAACCTCGGTCAGTGGCCGGTAGGGCGGCTGCTGCGCCGGCACCGAGCGTGCGCGGACGAGATCGAAGTGGCCGTCAAGGCGAACCGCGCAGGAGATGTCGCTGGGAACCAGGCTGTCGAGGTAGTCGACCAGTTCGATCTGCGCCAGCGGGACATCGATGTGCTGCTCGATGGTCGGTTCGAAGTGACTGACGACCGCGAAGGGGGTCTTCGCCTCGGGAGGCACCGGGTGGATCCCCCCGTCGACGTCGGCGCGGTAGAAGTTGCCGTCGAGGGCGATCATCTCGCCGTCGAGGTGATTCAGCGTGCCCAGGCCGAGGTCGCCGTGCCGAGCCAGCTCGTCGAAAGTGAGGTCACCCTCGAAAGCTCCGTCGATCAGGGCCCCTACCGTCGATGCCTGGAAGAGGACGTGGGGCTCCTGTCCCTCATGCAGATCTGCCAGCCGCATCGATTCCACATGCATCGTTTTGATCCAGCGCTCATCGAGCATTAGCGCAACTCTTTCATTTCATCGCCGCCGGGGATAGCCTGCGCCCCGGTGGCCGGCGGCTTTAAACGATCGGGGATATTTGGGGTGGTAGGCGTCTTCGTGGTCGCCGCGATCGTCGCCGCGATCGCGCTGACGATGGGCCAGGGCGACCCCAATCCGAAGCTGGCGCTGGGGCTGATCTTCGGCGTCATCGCGATCTTCGTGGTCGTTCTCTTTGCCATTCAGCGCTCCGACATCGAGCGTGCTGCGGGCAGGGACGCCGCCGCGGGCAGCCACGCCGCGGCCGAAGGCGGGCGCCAGGTCGACAACCCGACGACGATGGCCGAGCCCGACCTCTGGGCGGCGCTGGCGACCGCCTCGATCGACGCCGACGCGGTCCGCGCCCGCGACGAGGTCTGGGACATCAGCCGCCGCAGCCTGCGGCTGGCGATGGTGGTGACCCTGCTGATCTTCCTCACCGTGCCGGCGATCTACCTGACCGAAAGCTTCGTGCCGCTGCTGATCGGCGGTCCGCTGATCGCGCTCGCGGCCCTCTATGGCAGCTTCCGCGCGATCGGCCCCGGTGGCGAGCTGAGCAAAGGCTACGAGCTGACCGACCGGGCGATGAAGCCGCTTGGGCTGGCGGTCACCGAGCGGCCCGAGGGCGGCTTCGAGATGCGGATGCCGATCACCCCCGGCTTCGACTACCGCCTGCGCGGCTGGACCGTGCTCAGTGGCGAGCGCTACAGGCGGCCGGTGATGGTCCGCCTCGGGGGGCACGAAGACGCCGGCACCAGCGAGGTGCTGATCGGCGGGCCGGCTCCCGAGTTCGAGGCCCGCTCCCGCGACGGCCGGGTGCGCCCTGAGGACGAAGCTCCGGCGAAAATCGCGGCGGCCCTACAAGCGGTCCCCAACTCGACCCGTTGGAAGCGGCTCGAGGTCAGCGGCGGGCCCGGGGGGATAGTCGTCGTCCGCAAGAAGGGTGAGCAGCGCGACTGGCTCTGCGACCTCTGGCTGGCCGAGCGACTAGCGTCGGTCTAGTGACCGACCGGTCGGTCACTAGACCGACCGCGACCCAGCCGGCATCGCCGCTTTGAAAGCATCGCCCCATGGCGGCAATTGAGCTACGCGGCGTAGTCAAGAGCTTCGGTCCGATCCGGGCGGTCGACGGGCTCAACCTCGAGGTCCCGGAGGGCATCTGCCTCGGCCTGCTCGGACCCAACGGCGCCGGCAAGTCGACGACGATGAGGTTGCTGACCGGCCAGGCGATCGCCGACGCCGGTGAACTGCGGGTCCTGGGGCACGAGCTGCCCGGCGACTCGAAGGCGGCGCGGGCGAAGATGGGCGTCGTCCCCCAGCTCGACAACCTCGACGTCGACGTCACCGTCGAGGACAACCTCGCCGTCTACGCCCGTCTCTACCGGGTCAAGGACGTCGGCGCCGCCGTCAACCGCTGCCTCGATCTGGCCCGCCTGCACGACCGCCGCCGCGACGCCGTCGACGAGCTCTCCGGCGGCATGCGCCGCCGCCTGCTGCTTGCCCGGGGGCTCGTCCACGAGCCGCGCCTGGTCCTGCTCGACGAGCCGACGGTCGGGCTGGACCCGCAGATCCGCACCGAGCTGTGGACCTTGATCGGCGAGCTGAAAGCGCGCGGCACGACGATCCTGATGTCGACCCACTACATCGAGGAGGCCGAGCGCCTCGCCGACGAGGTGGCAGTGATGACGAAGGGGAAGATCATCGCCCGCGGCCGCCCCGGGGACCTGATCGCCGAGCACGCCGGCCGCCAGACCGCTGAGGTCTATGCACCGCCTGACCGTCTCGCCGAGCTGCGCACGAGCGCCGAGGGCGCCGGCCTGCGGGTTCGGCCCGCCGGGCCCGCGATCGCGATCGTCGGCTCGGAGAAAGCCGGTGACGGCACGGTGCCAGAGGACGCGGTCGTGCGCGCCGCCACGCTCGAGGACGTCTTCGTCCTGCTCACCGGCGAGGAGGCGGAGTGAACGCCGAGGCAGGCAAGATGCGGCGGCTGGAACCGGCCGCGATCGCCGGCGTGATGAGTCGCGAAGTCGCCAACTTCCGCACCTATTGGAAGGGGACGACCTTCTCCAGCCTGCTGGAACCGATCGTCTACCTACTCGCCTTCGGGCTCGGGCTGGGGGCGACGCTGGTCGACGAAGTCAACGGCGTCCCCTACATCCAGTTCGTCGGCACCGGCATGGTGGCCACCGCGGTGATCTTCTCCAGCGCCCTGCCGGCGATGTTCGGCACCTTCGTCAAGCACCGCTTCCAGAACACCTACGAAGCGATCCTGGCGGCACCGGTCGACGTCGAGGAGCTGGTCACCGCCGAGATGCTCTGGATCGGCATCCGCTCCGCCACCTACGGCTGCTTCCCGCTGCTCGTCACCTTCGCCTTCGGCCTCGACCCGACCTGGGGCATGCTGCTGGTGCCGCTCTTCTGCTTTTTCACCGCGCTCGGCTTCGCCGGCTTCGGGATAGCGATGGCGGCGACCGTCGCCAAGATCGACCAATTCAACTACGTGACGGCGCTCTGCATTACCCCGCTCTTCCTGATCGCCGGCACCTTCTTCCCGATCGACGGCCTGCCCCAGGGGGTGCAGGTCGTGGCCCAGTTCAACCCGCTGCACCAGCTGGTCGAACTGGTCCGCGGCGGCGCCTTCGGCTACGAGCCGATCGACCTCGCCCGCTTCGCCTTCCTGGTCGGCTTCGCCCTGCTGACCTGGCGGATCGCGGTCAGCCGCATGCGCGCGCGGCTGATCGACTAAGTGGCAAAAAATGGACCGTGCAACCGCCTTCGAAGCGAGGTCACCGGGCGTGTCCGTCGTTTTTGGCTCTTGCCGGGCTCACCTGCGGCACCCGCGGCATCCGCTTAAGGCTGCTTCCTTCCGGACCTGACCTGATTCGCGTGCCCACGTCGCGCAGGACCCGGCCGTCAACGCCGCCACGACGCACTGACCCCGACGGCCAGCCCCTCGGAACGGATTTCGGCCCCGCTAAAGCGGATTGCGGGTTACAAGGCACCGCTAACTCCCCGCCTAGCACGGTCCGCTAGTGATCCTACCTCCCCGGCCATAGGATCGCCCCTCCTTGATCACGGTCGACACCGATTCCTTCTTCGCGATCGTCGTCGTCGCGGCCGTCGCCTCGGTCACCGTCGCCGCGGTGCCGAAGCGCTTCGCACCGCCGGTCGTCGTCCTCGAGCTGATCATGGGGATCGTGATCGGGCCGGAAATCCTCGGCCTCGCCCAGACCGACGACTTCGTCGAGTTCTTCTCCAACCTCGGCCTCGGCATGCTCTTCTTCTTCGCCGGCTACGAGATCGACTTCGAGCGGATCAAGGGCAAGCCGATGAAGCTCGGGGCCTGGGGCTGGCTGCTCTCGGTGGCGCTCGCCTACGGCATCGGCGGCGCCCTGGCCGCGGCCGGGATCGTCCTCTCCTTCCTCTACACCGGCTCAGCGATGGCGACGACGGCGATCGGCACGCTGATCCCGATCCTGCGCGACAACGGCGAGCTGAAGACCCGCTTCGGGACCTACCTACTGGCAGCCGGAGGGGCTGGCGAGTTCGGGCCGATTTTGCTGGTGACGCTGGTCCTCTCGACCACCAACCCCCTGCACGAGGCGGCAATCCTGCTCGCCTTCGTCGCTCTGGCTCTGGTCTTGGCGCTGGGATCGGTGCGTTACGCCTGGCGCGGCTGGCCAGCGCTGGAGCGGACCTTCGAGTCGAGCAGCCAGCTGGCGGTGCGGATCACCGTCGTCCTCGTCTTCGGCCTCGTTCTGCTCGCTGGCAAGCTCGGGCTCGACATCCTGCTCGGTGGCTTCGTCGCCGGGATGATCGTGCGGCTTGCCCTGAAGGGCCAGGAGCTGAACGTCTTCGAGTCGAAGCTGACCGCGGTCGGCTTCGGCTTCTTCGTGCCCTTCTTCTTCGTCACCAGCGGCATCTCGTTCGACCTCGCCGCACTGGGATCGCTCGGAGCGATCCTCAAGCTGGTGATGTTTTTCGGGCTCTTCCTGGTCGTGCGCGGGGCGCCGGCGCTGCTGCTCTACCGTGGCGTTCTCAGCGCTCGCGATCGTGCCGCATTGGCCTTCTACTCGGCCACCGAGCTTCCCCTCGTGGTCGCGATCACGACGATCGCGATCGAATCGGGGCACATGAAGACCTCGACCGCCGCCGGCCTGGTCGGCGCGGCGATGCTCTCGACGCTGGTCTTCCCCTTCGTCGGCCTCGCCCTACGCAAGCAGAGCGAGGCCGAAGGGGCAGAGCCAGCGGCAGTCGCTGCCTAGCCGCCCTTGCGGACCAGCTTCAGGCGCTTGTAGACGGTCGCCTTGGCCTTGCCGGCCTTGACCGTCTCCTTGAACAGGAGGCGCTTTGCCTTCGCCACCTTCTTACGCGCCTTCGGCTTCACCTTGAGCACGAACTTGCGTGCCTTGCCCTTCGCCACCTTGGCGTTGCGCTTGGTCGTCGCGGCCTTGCGCTTGTTCAACATCCCCTGCACCGAGATGCGGCAGGCACGGCCGATCTTGGCCGGACAGCGGGCCTTGACCGTGACCTTGTTGCCCCTCAGGACCGCGGGGCCGACCAGGGTGCCGCCCTTGATCAGCGAGGCGAGCTCGGAGTTGGAGAGTCCACCCGCCCCGGTGCCCCCACCGCCGTTGCCAGTGGACGATTCCACCGACACCGAGACATTGTCGAAGCGGAGGCTGGTCGTGCCGGACAGAAGCCCGGTCCCGGCCACAGTCGAGCTGGTTTCGGTCACGATTGCAATCGCGTACCTGTGCCCCTGCTTGAGGCTGACCGCGTGGTCTTTGCCGATGAACGCCGGATTGCTGGTCAGGCTCTCCGTCAGCGGCTCCGATTTGGTCCCGGAGGTGCGGTCGAGCAGGGTCACGGTGTAGGTGGCCTGCGGCGCCAGGTCGATCAACGAGCCGGCGGCGAACTGCCGGTCCAGGTGCAACGTGCCGTCACCGACGCCACTGACCGTGAAATCGGGCGAGCGCAGCGTCACCGTCGATTTGAACAGCGTCAGCAGGTTGAGCGCGATCGTCGTGTTCGCGGCGATCGCGCCCGGCGGGTTGCCGGCGGTCCCGTCGTAGCCGCCCGAGGCGGTGCAGAGCAGCGGCACGTTGCAGCTAGCTTCGGTCGCTTCCCAGCCCTGAGCGCCACCCGTAAAGGTGCTCCCTCCGGCCGGGTAAACGCTCGTCGCCGCCGCGGCGGGGCTGGCGACCGCACAGGCAGCCGCCACCGCGACGCAGCAAACGGCCGGCACGAATCCCAGTCGTCTCGATGTTCGCATCGGGTGCTCCTTCCAATCGCCATCCCGCCAAACCAGCGGGCTGAAGCGCCAACTACCCGGCGCACCAAGACCCCTGCCCAGCCCTGGACAGATGCACGACCGAAGCCGTCGTATGATCTGGCTCTCCGGGCGCGTAGCTCAGTGGGAGAGCGCTCGCTTCACACGCGAGAGGTCGCTGGTTCGAAACCAGCCGTGCCCATCTTCGAGGCCTTAGGGAAGCGAGTCAGGATCCTTGTCTTTGCCCTTCGACTCTGGCAAAAGATTGCTTGCGTCAAGGCCCTCGCTGGCCAACAATTCAGCGTCTAGGCGAAGGATGTCCTGCATGTTCTTGCCCTCAGGCAATAGGTAGCCGGCTGGCAAATTCATTGATTCCATCCCGCTACCCTCCTCACTAGCTCGTAGACCTCTTGAGAGAGCCAAGGCGGCCTGTCAGTTTCGGCGCGGAGGCCACGACGAAGCATCAGCATCGCGTAAATCTCCGCGACGATCTCATGCGTGTACTCGCGGCGAAGGTAGCCCGAGGATCGGACGTTTCCGCCAAAGCCTCGGGCACGCCGCCAAGCAACCGCTCGCCAGCATCCACATCCTCTTTCGACGCGCGGTGGATCGAAAGTGCATGTGCCCACTCGTGCCAGGCGACCCTCCCGAGCGCGTAGGCAAGGGTCGCTTCATCCATGCCGTCGAGGCTTGGGTGGGCGACATTCATCAGCACCAGCCGAGGCTCCGGAAGCCACAAGCCCACGGCCCCATCCGCGCGGCGCAGATCAACCACCGACAGCGGGTCATAGCCGCCAGACCGACGCAGCTCGTCGGCGTAGGTGCCGAGCGGCCTCTCCGTCACCTCCCATGTGCGCCCTAATTGATTCCAGGAGACCCATGGCCTGTGGCGGCAGATCGTCCCAGGCCTCCTGGACTACACGGTGGGCGTATGACCAGCGGACCATGTCCCTGGATTGGCTGCTACGCCTTCAGGATCTGCAATGCAGGATGAGCCCTGGCGATCTTCTCGTAGTCGCCGTCCTTAGCTACAACGGGCAGGCCGTGCTCGACAGCGGTGGCGGCAATCAAGGAATCGGTGAGACGGATGGCGCGGTGAGCATCGGCAACGCGGCAGTCCGCAACGAGGCGAGCCCAGGTGACCATGATGGCCTCGCTAATCGGGATCGGGTCGGCGGCTCTTGCAAGCGCGAGCGTGTCAGCGCGGCGGGCACGGACGTCGTCGTCCGCCGCATTGAGAACCCCGAGCTGAAGCTCGCCGATCGTGACGACTGAAAGCGCTACCCGCGCTGGCAACTCCCCCAGGGATCGTCCGTCCTCTCGGGCGATCAGGACCGAGGTGTCCAGCAACCCGGCGGCGGGAAGGCTCAAAGCTCGTCCAGAGTCTGGCCGGCCAGCTCGGCGAGCTCGCCCCGAAGGGCCGGGTCGGCGGCGCGATCGCGCAGCTGCTCCCGAATTTGCGCGCCCCCAAGCCAGCGGGTGCGTTCCCCGTGGGGAACGATGTCGGCGGTGGGCTCGCCATTGACGGTGAGCACCACTCGCTCGCCAGCCCTAACCGCGTCGATCACCTGGGCCGTCCGATTGCGAAGGTCGCGGACGCCAATCTCCATGTGCGACACCGTAGCATCATCGTATTCACCCGCTCGACCCCTCTGGCTCCTCAGCGTCGAGGGAGATGTTCTCGCGACGTTCCCGCGCAACGAACTCCTCAAGCTCAAACCGCTCGATGATGTAGCTGGCCATCACCCAAGCGGCGCCAAAATTCATCAGGTCGCCGCTGTGGCCGCGGGCACAGAGGGCGATCGCTACCAGCGCCTCGTCGAGCGCCTCGGTCAGGTATTTGGAGTCGGAGAGCCACTCGTAGTGGACTAGGAGATCCTTGCGATAGATCATCGCTCGGACCGTAGGGCGGCAAGAGTCATGTATGGCGCGCACTCCGTGCCAATAGCGCTACCTCATTGAAAATTTTGTCGTGCGCCGCTACGGACTGACCACCTGAGCGCCGCGGCAGTCACTTCCCCAGGTCGCCAGCGGCATCCCTTTCGGCTGGACTTTGATGTCGAGGTAGCGGCGCTGGCCGTTGCAGTGGCGGACCTTGAAGAGGGTGATGCGGGCGCGGTGGGCCTTGTAGTTGCCGGCGGCGCAGAAGGGGCGGCAGGTGTTGAGGTGAACGACGCCGGTGGCGGTGGCGCTGACGGTTCCCCAGTCTTCCCAGCCAGTCAGCTTCGTCACCCAGGCGAAGCCGGTGCTGTAGTTGATATCGATCCGGGTCGGTTCGGTCGTGACCGGGTCGCCGAAGTTCTTCCAGAAGATCGGCTTGGGCTTGGCGGCGCTCGCTGCGGCGGGACAGAGCGCGAGGAGAGCGAGCAGCGCCAGGACGGCGACCGCGACCGGCCTCCCACTAACCGCCCACTGTCTCGCTCTTTCGGCCCTCGCGCCCATGCGGTACAGCTACCCGCCGGCGGGCGCTAGTAGTCGTCGCCACCGGGGCGCCGACGGCCGCGCTTGCGGTCGCCGGCCTGGCGCTTCTGGTCGAGCCGGCGCTGCTTCGCGGCCCGCGTCGGCCTCGTCGGACGGCGGCGCCGCGGCACCGCCAGCGCCGCAGCGATCTTCGCCGCCAGCCGCTGCAGGGCCAGCTCGCGGTTGCGGGCCTGGCTGCGGGCGTCCTGGGCGACGGCGACGACGGTCGAACCGGCGCGCTCGAGCAGCCTCGACCGCTGCCGATCGTCGAGCGCCTGCGCGCGCTCGATGTCGAAGACCGCTTCGACCCGCGAGGCGGTGACGTTGGCGTGCTGGCCGCCCGGCCCGGAGGAGCGGCTGGTCCGCAGCTCGATCTCGCTGAGCGGGATCGAGAGCCGAGCGTCGATTCTCAGCTCATCCGCCACGCAACTCCGGAATGTGGCGGTCGATGTGGTCGGCGAGCGTCTGCCGCACCCAGCGCTGGGTCTCGGCGTCGGCCATGCGATAGCGCCCGAGCAGCATCGCCTGCTCGTCGAGTGGCAGCCCGGCGATCTCCCAGCGCACCGCGAGACGCTCGAACAGCAGCTCCGAGCGCCGACGCCAGGCGTCGTCGAGCGAGGTCGCGTCCCCTGCCGGCGGCTCGCCGATCTTGGCGATCGTCGCCGCGCTCAGCGTCTGCCGCAGGGTCAGCACGTTGCCCTCGACGTCGGTGTATTCGACGGTCGGCGCCTTCTCCCGGGTCCGGCGTTTCTTCTTGCGCTTCGCCACGGGCTCCGAGTTTGGCAGTTGCGAGCGGGGCGGCACCGGGCGGGGGCTAAGCTCGCTCGCGATGGACGAGCTGGTCCTGATCGGCGTTCCGATCGACTCGGTCGGCCGCAACGGCGGCGCCGAGCTGGCGCCCGCCGCCCTGCGCGAGCTCGGCCTTGCGGCGGCGATCGGCGCCGTGGACGAGGGCGACCTCGAAGTGACGATCCGCGGCGACGAGCGCGATCCCGCGACCGGGATCCTCGCCGGCCCGGACGTGCTGGCGACCACCGCGACGATCCGGGCCGCGGTCGCCGAGTGCATCGCCACCGATCGCCGTCCCTTCCTCGCCGGGGGCTGCTGCGCCGAGCTGCCGGGGGCGCTGGCCGGCGCTCGCGACGCGCTGGGGTCGGTCGGCCTCGTCCACCTCGACGGCCATCTCGATCTATACGACGGCGCCACCTCCGCCAAGGGCGAGGCCGCCGACATGCCGGTCTCGGTCGCCCTCGGCCTTGGCCCCGCCGCCTGGGTCGATGCGGCGGGCGGCGCCTCGACCGCGGCCGAGCGAACGGCAATCGTCGGCTTCCGCGACCGCGCCGAGTCGATCGGGTACGGGATGCGCCAGCCGGAGGACCTGGAGCCGCCGCCCCTGCTGCGCCCGGTGGAGGAGCTGCGCGGCGCCGGTCCCGGCGCCGTCGCGAGCGAGGTCGCCGCGACGCTTGCCGAGCGCGGCCCGTTCTGGCTGCACTTCGACGTCGACGTCCTCGACCAGGGCGTCTTCCCCGCCACCGACTACCTGATGCCGGACGGGCTCAGCTGGGCGGAGGTCGGCGCAGTACTTCCACCTCTACTGCGCTCCCCCGCCCTCGTCGGCGCTTCGATCGCCTGCTACAACCCGGAGAAGGACCCCGATCGGTCCTGCGGACGCGCCCTCGTCGAGTCACTGGGCGCAGCGCTCGCCTGAGCGACGGCGCCCGCTCAGAGGGCGTCGATCTTCGCCGCCAGCTCGAAGTCCGTGGCGGTCAATCCACCCTCGGAGTGAGTCGAGATCGTCACCGTCACCTTGTCCCAGGAGATCTCCAGATCGGGGTGATGCCCGATCCCCTCGGCCGGCTCGACCAGGCTCTCGACAAACTTCACCGAGCCGACGAAGTCACCATGCTCGAAGACCTTGACGATTGCCTCGTCGCGGCGCTCCCAACCAGAGAGCTCGGAGAGCTTCGCCTCGATCTCGGAATCGCTCAGCAGGGCCACATGCCCATGCTTCCACGTGTGTGACAGAGGCGCAATCAAGAAATCACAGAAAAAGTCGCGGCGATCCTCGCCAAAGGCACCTGAGACGCCCGCGCCAGGGCGCACCTCTCCCCCTGGTCAGCCGCCGATCGGAGCCCTCGGGTTCGCCCCCCAGAAGACCACGGTGCCGAGCATGCCGATGATGTGGACGAGGATGATGTTGACCACCATCGACTGGGCAGTCGCGGTGCCGACGCCGACCGGGCCGCCGGAGGCGGTATAGCCGTAGTAGCAGCCAACGAGCACGATCACGGTCGCCATCACCATCCCCTTGGTGAGGCTGAAGAAGAGGTCGGTGGGGTCCTGGAACATCCAGAAGATCAGCTGGTACCCACCTGAGGAGACGTCGCCGACCTGCTGGACCACCGCCACATAGCTGGCGAGGTAGGCGACGCCGATGCCGACCAGGTACAGGAAGGGAATCGCGATCCAGGCCGCCAGCAGGCGGGTCGCGGCAAGGAAGGTCACCGGCGGGATCCCCATCACCTCCAGGGCGTCGATCTCGTCGGAGATCCGCATCGCCCCCAGCTCGGCGACGATCCCGGTCCCGACCTTGGCCGAGAGGATGTAGCCGAACGCGTAGGGGACCCCCTCGCGCAGGTCGCAGTAAGCGGAGAAGAGGCCGGCCAGAGAGGGCGCGCCGATCGAGCGGTTGAAGTAGGCGCCCTGCAGCCCGCACTGCAGGCCGAGGATGAAGACGAAGGCCCAGATGATCACGGCGGAGCCGAAGATCAGAATCCCGGCCTGGCGCAGGCTCTCGCCGAAGAAGCGGAAGGCGCGGCCGCTGAAGACCTGACCGGCAACCCGAGTGCCGAAGCGAGCCATCTCGCCGAAGGAGTCGAGCCAGTCGCGCGGGACGTCGAGCCAGCCGATCACCGGATCGACTGAAGTTCTGGATTAGTGGCGAGCAGGACCGAGGTGACGACGAACTGGAAGAAGAAGACGGAGACGATGGCGATCACCACCGCCTGGTTGACGGCACGCCCGACTCCGGCGGCGCCGCCGGAGGCCGCCATTCCCTTGTAAGAGCAGACGACGGCGATGATCGCCCCGAACATCGTGCACATCGCGACCGAGGCCCAGATGTCGGTAACCGTGGCGTTCGAGAACAGCGTCGCGAAGAAGCCGCCGAGCGACTGGTTGTAGAGCAGCTCGGCGGCGATGCCGGCGGAAAGGCCGAAGAGGATGGCGAAGATGTCGAGCAAGCCGGTGATCACCATCAGCGCCAGGAAGCGCGGCACGACCAGGTTCTTGATCGGGTCGACGCCGAGCACCTGCAGGGCGTCGAGCTCCTCGCGGATCTTCCGGGCTCCCAGATCGGCCGTGATCGCGGTGCCGGCGACGCCGGCCACCACCACCGCCGTCACCAGCGGCCCGATCCAGCGAATCGCGGTCAGCACGAAGAAGCCGCCGAGCCGGTCGAGGGCGCCGAACAGGGAGAGGACGCCGGCCGCCTGCAGCCCTGGAGCGCCGAGGCAGAGGGCGAAGGTGGAGATCAGCAGCGGGAACCAGGAGAGCTTGAGGACGAAGAGGAACTGCCAGACCAGCTCCTCGCCGTAGGGGTACGGCGGCCTCACCGCGGAGACCAGCGTCCGCACGGTCAGGATCATCATGCTCCCCACCTCCTCGAAGGCGGAGCGAACGGGCAGGGTCGCCCGCGTCAGGGCTTCGCTTGCCACCAGCTCATCGCCCTCCCGAGCGGCCCCGCCGCTTCACGGCGGACGCGCTGCTCGGCCGCCTTCTGGGCCTCGGAGAGCTGCGCAATCAAGGTGTCGCGGGTCTGCTCCAACTCCCGCACGCCGGCGACGTGCGCCTCGGCCCGCAGCGGCGCCGTCGGTCGGTCGCCGCTGAGGTCACGGATGTAGGCGGCCAGCTCGGCCTCGAGGCGGGCGATCTGGCGGCGCAGCTCGTGGCGCACCTCGATCGCCTCGCTCTCCTCGGCGAGATCGGGAAAATCGCTTGGCACCGGGACCGTGCCCTCCGGCTCCGGGCCCATGCTGGCGCAGGCCATCGCCACCACAGCCAGATCGCGCGGGCTCAGCCCCGCCTCGCGAGCGCGTTGCAGCGCATCAGCGGCGATCTCCTCCAGCTCGGGGGTTGACTCGACGCCGGCGGCGACAAAGGTCCCTTGGCCCTGACGACTGACGACCAGGCCCTCCGCCTCCAAGCCCTCATATACCGCCCGCACCGTGTTCAGGTTGACCCCCGCCCACCCCGCCAGCTGGCGGAAGCTCGGCAGCCGCTCGCCCGCGGCGAGCCGGCCGGTCGCGATCAACGCCCGTAGGCGCCAGGCAAGCTGCACCCCAACCGGCAGCTCGTCGTCATGGTCGGTCGCAAACGGGTTAGGACCAACCCGGGAAGCAAGATCCTGCTGTGCCATCAGAAGACACAGTAGTAGCCATTGGTGTTCTAGTCAACTGGTACAGTCGACGAGGAGCGATCACGGCGCAGAGCCCGGACGCCCAGCGACCGCCCCCGTTCCCAGTTAGAAACAGGCCGTACCGCCGTTGCAGCCGATTGGGCAGCGCACAGCCGGCCGAGTCGACGCCGCTGAGGACAGAAATCGTCGAGCCCGGCTCGATCTCCTCGCGGCCGCGGTAGACCCGCAGCACCCGATAGCGATAGGCGGCGCGGGCGGGCCCCTTCGGCTCGATCGCGATCAAACGGCCTACCACCGCGGCATCGGCACTTCTCAGCGCTTGCGCCGGCGCGACCGGCGCACAAGTACACCCGGCCGCGCTGCCGGCGAATACCAAGCCTGGCAGCGCGACCGAGAGAATGGCAATTGCCACGCGCCCCCCGCGCACAGTCCTAACTGTAGAGAGAAACCCTTGCATTTACAAATGGCATTTGGGGACGGGCCGGGCGCAAACTACGGAGTCAGGACGATCTTCAGCGCTTCGCGCCGGTCGTAGAGCTCGTAGGCCTCGGCTGCCTGGTCGAGCTTCATATGGTGGGTAACGAGTGGGGCCGGGTCGAGCTTCCCCGCCTCGATCAGCGCCAGCACCCTGTCGACGTGGGCGATCACGTTGGCCAGACCCAGCCGCAGCGTCAGCCCCTTCAGCCAGGCGAGCCCGAGCGGCACGTCGCCGCGGCCCGCGTAGGCGCCGATGCCGGAGACAGTGCCGGCATCGCGGGCGAGACTGATCGCCATCGCCAGCGGGCCGGGATCGCCGACCGCGTCGACGACGACGTCGACGCCGAGGCCGGCGGTCGCGGCGCGGACCTCGCGCTTCGGCTCGCTCTCGGTCAGGTGCAGAGGCGTGGCGCCGAAGTCGGCCGCCATCCGCAGCCGCTGCTCGACCGAGTCGATCGCGAAGACCTGCACGGCGCCGCCGGCCAGCGCCGCCTGCACAGCGCAGAGGCCGACCGGGCCGAGGCCGAGCACGGCGACCGTGTCGCCGGCGCGCATCCCGGCATGGGCGACGGCGTGGTAGCCGGTCCCCATCACGTCGCCGGCGAAGAGGGCGACCTCGGCCGACATTCCCTCCGGAACCTTGCGCAGGGTGAGGTTGGCGCGCGGCACCGCCAGCAGCTCGGCCTGGGCACCCTGCAGGTTCCCCAACTTCGAGCCGTGCCCGAAGGTCTGCCCCGTGTGGCAGCGGTGGTAGTCGCCGCGCAGGCAGGAGGCGCAGGTGGCGCAGGCGGTGTGGAAACAGCCGAGCACGCGGTCGCCGACCGCGACCCGCTCGACGTCATCGCCGGCGGCGGCGACGGTGCCGACGAACTCGTGGCCGATCGTGAAGCCGGGCTCGACCGGGACGCGGCCGTGGAAGATGTGGAGGTCGGAGCCGCAGATGCCGCTCGCCTCGACCCGGACGATCGCCTCGTCGCCGGCGCCGATCTCGGGATCGGGCTTGTCCTCAACCGCTACCTCGCCCGGTGCCTGGAAGGTGACCGCTCGCATCGGCCAACCGTATCGCCCGCGGCGCTGCGGGTCAGACGCTGACGCCGGCGACCTGGAAGCGGCTCTTCTCGCCGTCGGGGCTGGCGGTCTCGGCGATCCGCGACTCCAGTGCCAGCTCCTTCTCGAAGTCGGCCGCCTCGCTGTGCTGGAAGGAGACATCCTTGCCCTCGAGCAGCTCGATGAAAACCTCGACGAAACGGGCATCGAGCTGTTTGCCGGCAACGCGGCGCAGCTCTTTGATCGCCTCGACGCTGGACATCGGCGTCCGGTAGGAGTCGCGGGCAGTCATCACGTCGTAGGTGTCGGAGACGGAGATGATCCGCGCCAGTTCCGGAATCTGGTCGCCTTCGAGACCGCGCGGATAGCCTTTGCCGTCGATCCGCTCGTGGTGGGCGAGGATGATCTCCGCCACCGGGCCGTAGCCGTCGAGCGAGGAGACGACGCGGGCGCCCTGCTGCGGGTGGCGCTTGATCAGCATCCAGTCCTCGTCGGTGAGCGGCACGTTGGCCTTGAGGATCCGGTCGGGGAGGATGAACTTGCCGATGTCGTGCAGCAGCGCCGCGATGTGGACCAGCTCCTCCTCGCGGCGGGAGAAGCCAGCGCGCTGGGCGATCGCCCGCGAGTAGCGGGCGACGGCGGCGCTGTGGCGGGCGGTCATCTGGTCGCGCAGGTCGAGCGTGCGCAGCATCGCGCTCAACATCCCGACCTGGAAGCTGGCCAGCTGCTTGCTGCGCTGCTCGAGTTCTTTGGCCCGCTGCTGGGAGAGCAGCAGCTGCCCGAGCAGGTACTGGAAGGTGACCAGGACGACGCCGAAGAGGGCGATCGCCGAGATCCCGATCACGTGGTAGATGAAGGCGACGGCGACGGCGAGCATCGCGCTGGCGAACTCGGAGGGCAGGACCGGCGGCAGGACGCGCAGCTGGCTGACGAAGGTGACCCGCTCGACGTAGGCCCGGTAGCCGGCGGTGAAGACGAAGTTGAGCGCTAGGGCGACCTGGAAGAGGCCGAAGACGAGCAGGTAGAAGTAGGCGTCGTCCTGGGTCAGGCCGGTCACCTGCAGCGCCTCCCTGAAGATGATCCCGCCGAGCAGCGGGAACAGCGCGTAGGTGAGGACGTTGTTGAGCAGGTAGTGCGGCTCGTCGTGCCAGCGCAGCCAGCCGACCAGGATCGTCACCACCCCGATCGCCGCCGCCGGGGTGCCGCCGAGGAAGACCATCGCCACGACCAGGGCCAGGAAGCTGCCCGAGACCTTGACTTTCGATTCGGTCGAGACCGCGGTCAGGTCGCTGAAGACCGAGAAGATGAGGAGAACCGCGAAGAGGCCCAGGTTCCAGTCGGACTTCGGCGCCTCCCAGACGCAGGCCGCAGCGGTTGCGGCAAGCGCGGCCAGCATCGTGGCGATTGCGAGCTTGGTTGGGCGAGTCACGGCCATCAGCATCTATACGGGGGAAGCGACAGGGTTAAGTTCAGGAGGGCGGCGCCATTCCCTGCGCCCGCGCGCGTGGCGCAGGAATGGGAGCCCGCCGGGTTTCAACGGTAGTAGCGCTTTTTGCCGATGACAAGGCGTCGTGGCCAGATGGTCAATTTCGCCCAAACGGTGTTTCGGTCCCGTGCGGCCATCCTCCGTCGCAGGTACGGGCGGGCCCGAGCCCGAATAGACGAAGGGCGCCCCGTTGGGACGCCCTTCGTCAAGACTGGTGCGGCACCTTCGAGAGAGGTGCCGCTTGAAAGATCTAGTTGCGGAAGCCCATTATTTCCCTTTCCCTTCCTTTGGTTGAAGCCCAGGTTGTGCAGTGCTGTGCAAGAACTTCTAAAGCGCTGCGCATTTTGTAGCACAGGTTTTCCAAAAGTTGTGCATCTGCAGCAAAAGTTGTGCAGAAATGCAGTAGTACGCAAGTCCACGAATGCGTAATCCAGGCCTTAAAGCCCCTCTCAAGCGACCCCTCTTCCGCCGGCTCGCGACGACCTACGCGGTCAACGAGCTGGGCGACTGGATGGGGATCATCGCCCTCTCGGTGCTGGTCTTTGACCAGACCGACAGCGCCCTGGCGACGGCCGGGCTCTTCCTCGGCACTCGCTTCCTGCCCGCCCTGCTGGCGCCGGTCCTGGTCGCTCGCGCCGAGCGCCCGCCCCCCGGCGTGGCCCTGCCGGTCATCTACTGCGGCGAGGCGGCGGTCTTCGGCGGACTCTTCCTGCTCGCCGGCGACTTCTCCCTCGCCGGTGTGATCGTGCTGGCCACCCTCGACGGGGCGCTGGCGCTGAGTGGCCGGGCCCTTACCCGGACCGTGGTGGCAGCGCTGCTGACCCCGACCGGCGAGCTGCGGGCCGGCAACGCCCTGCTCAACATCGCCTTCACCGGCGGCGCCGCCGCCGGGCCGGCGATGGCCGGCCTGCTCGTCGCCGGGGTCGGCGTCCAGGCGGCGCTGCTGCTCGACGCCTTCTCCTTCCTGGTGATCGCCGCGATCCTCGCCACGGCCGGCCCGCTGCCCCAGGTCGAGCCCGAACCCGGCCATGTCCGCGAGCGGCTCCGCGCCGGCATCGCCTACATCCGCAGCCAGGTGACGCTGAAGCGGCTGCTGATCGCCCAGGGCACGGCCTTCATCTTCTTCGCGGCGGTGATCCCGATCGAGGTCATCTACGCCAAGGAAACGCTGGCGGTGGGCGACTCCGGCTACGGGATCATGCTGGCCAGCTGGGGGATCGGGATGGTGCTGGGCAGTCTCGTCTTCGCCGGCATCCGCCGGGCACCGCTGCCACTGCTGCTCTTCTTCAGCACGATCGCGGTCGGCGCCGGCTACCTGGGCTTGGCCGTGGCGCCGACCCTGATCGCCGCCTGCGGCGCCTCGGTAATCGGCGGCGCCGGCAACGGCGTGCAGTGGGTGGCGGCGGTCAGCGCCGTGCAGGAGATGACCACCGACGAGATGCAGGCGCGGGTGATGAGCGTGCTGGAGTCGGTCGGCGCCGCGATGCCCGGCATCGGCTTTGTGCTCGGGGGCATCGTTGCGGCCAGCGCCGACCCGCGCGCCACCTTCCTGGTGGCCGGCCTCGGTGTCCTGGCGATTGCGCTGCTGTCGGCCCTGGCTCTTGGCACAAATTGGCCTGAACGCACGGCAAGATCGCATTCAAGGAACCAGGATGGTTCTGCCGAAGTTGTCTTGGAGCTGATCCCTGCGATCGGCGGTCCATCCAGTCCGACTCGGAGGTCGTGAGCGTTGAAGAAGCTTGGCGTGGTTCTGGCAGCAATCGTGCTCACCGCGGGGGCCACGCTCGGCCTGGCCGCGTGCGGCAGCTCTTCCAGTGGCAAAGAGGGCGGCACCTTGACCGTCAGCTACGCCTCCTTCCCCGACCTCGATCCGCAGCTCTCCTACTCGGCGGAGGGGTGGTCGGCGATCTACAACACCTACCTCCCCCTGCTCACCTACGCCCATGCAGAGGGCGCGGAGGGGAGCGCGGTCGTCCCCGGCTTGGCTGAGGACCTGCCGACGGTCAGCAAGGACGAAAAGGTCTACACGCTGACCCTGCGCAAGGGCCTCAAGTACTCCGACGGCACGCCGGTCAAGGCCTCCGACTTCGGCTCCACGGTCGAGCGCCTGTTCGAAGTCGAATCGGGCGGCTCGCCGTTCTATGCCGACATCGTCGGCGCCGAAGACTTCCTCGAAGGAAAAGCCGACGGCATCTCCGGGATCAAGACCGACGACAAGACCGGCAAGATCGAGATCACGCTGACCGGCCCTAGCGGCACCTTCGTCAACGAGCTGGCGATGCCGTTCGTCGCCCTCGTCCCCCCCAGCACCCCCGGCAAGCCGCTGACCACCAAGCCTGCCCCCGCCACCGGCCCCTACGAGCTGGTCGAGGTGAAGCCGGGCCGCAGCTGGTCCTACGCGCGCAACCCGCAGTGGGAGAAGGCCAACGCCAGGGCGATGCCGGACCTGCCTGGCGGCCACGTCGACCGGATCGACGTCACCGTCGTCAGCAACCAGTCGACCCAGGTCAACGAAATCGAACAGGGCAAGACGAACTGGATGTTCGACCCGCTGCCCTCCGACCGGGTCGCCCAGGTGCAGCAGCGCTACGAGGGCAGCCAGTACAAGCCGGAGGCCTCGATCAGCACCTACTTCTTCTGGATGAACATGACCCAGCCGCCCTTCGACGACGTCAAGGTGCGCCAGGCCGTCAACTACGCAATCGACCCGGCCGCGCTGGAGCGCATCTACGCCGGTGAGATCAACGCCACCCAGCAGATCCTCCCCCCCGGCATGCCCGGCTACGAGAAGTTCGAGCTCTACCCGCACGACCTGGAGAAAGCAAAGGCCCTGGTCAAGGAAGCGAACCCCTCCGACCGTGAGATCACGGTCTGGACCGACAGCCTCGACCCCAACGACGTCGCCGGCGAGTACTACGAATCCGTGCTCGACCAGATCGGCTTCGACGCGAAGCTGAAAGTCGTCAACGCCGACAACTACTTCACCCTGATCGGCAACGCCGCAACGCCCGACCTGGACACCGGCTGGGCCAACTGGTTCGAGGACTATCCGCACCCGAACGACTTCTTCGAGCCGCTGCTGTCGGGCGAAAGCATCGCCCCGACCAACAACACCAACCTCTCGCGGATCGATGATCCGAAGCTGAGCGCGAAAATCGCCGAGCTCGGCGCCGAGCAGCTCAGCCCCGAGGTCGAAGACGGCTACGCCGAGCTCGACAAGGCCTACATGGAACAGGCCCCCTGGGCGCCCTACGGCAACCGCCGCCTGTCGCTATTCGTCTCCAGCGACATCGACATGGAGAGCGTGATCTGGAACCCGACCTTCTCCGGGGACCTGACCAGCTTCCGGTTCAAGTAGCGGTGAGCCGCGGGCCGGCGTCCCTCGCCTGGAGGCGACTGCGGGGGAATCACGTCGCGCTCGCGGCCGCAGCAGTTTTCATCCTGATCGTCGCCTTCGTGCTGGCGGCGCCGCTGTGGTCAAGCGGCGTCGCCGACACTGGCCCGAACGCGACCCACACCGTCGAGAAGGTCGAGGTCGACGGCAAGCAGCGCGAAGTCGTCAGCCCCAACGGGACGCCGATCGGGCCGCTCTGGTTCGGCGCCGGCGGCAAGTTCTTCCTCGGCGCCGACGGCCGGCTCGGTCGCGACGAGATGGTGCGGCTGATGTACGGGGGACGCACCTCGCTGCTGATCGGCATCCTCGCCGGGCTGCTGGCGACCGTCCTCGCCACCGTCGCCGCCCTGCTCGCCGGCTTCTACCGCGGCTGGGTCGACGCGGTGATCTCTCGCTGCCTGGATCTGGCCTGGTCCTTCCCGGTGCTGCTGCTGGGGATCGCGCTCGGCGCGGCGCTGGCCGTGGGCGGGCTGCAGGTGGGGCCGATCGAGATCTCCAGCGGCTCGATCCTGCTGCCGATCCTGATCATCGGCACCGTCTTCACCCCCTACGTGGCGCGGCCGCTGCGCGGTGAGGTGCTGGCCCTGCGCGAGCGGGAATTCGTCGAGGCCGCCACCGCCCAGGGCGCCGGCCCGCTGCGACTGATGCTGAGCGAGCTGCTGCCCAATCTGTGGTCGACGATCATCGTCTTCTTCACCCTCGTCGTCGCCAACAGCATGCTGCTGGAGGCCTCGCTGTCCTTCGTCGGCGTCGGCGTGCAGCCGCCCAACTCGTCCTGGGGGGCGATGATCTCCTCCGGCTTCAAGCTGCTCTACACGACGCCGCTGCTGACCGTGCTGCCGGGGCTGATGATCCTGCTGACGGTGCTGTCGCTGAACATCTTCGGCGATGCCCTGCGCGATGCCCTCGACCCGCGCTCCCGGGTCCGGCTCGAGGTCGAGGCCCACACCGGCCGCTACGAGCCGGGCAGCGAGGTGGCGTGATGGCCCGCTTCGTGCTCAGGCGCCTGGCGGGAATGGTGCTGGTGCTGTTTGCGATCTCGGTGATCGTCTTCGTGATCTTCAACGTGATCCCAAACTCCGACCCGGCGCAGCGGATGGCGGGCAAGGAGGCGACGCCGCAGCTGGTGGCGGCGATCACCGAGGAATGGGGCTTCGACGAGCCGCTCCCCGTCCAGTACCTGAAGACGATGAAGCTGGTCTTCAGCGGCGAACTGGTCTCCTACTCGAGCGGCCTCGACGTCGACGAACAGATCCTCGAGGGGATGCCGGCGACGCTCTCGCTGGCGATCGGGGCGGCGCTGATCTGGATGTTCTTCGGCATCGTCTTCGGCTACCTCTCGGCCGTCCGGGCGGGCGGGCTGACTGACCGGGCGCTGACGATCCTCGCCGTCATCGGCATCTCGATGCCGGTCTTCTGGCTGGCCGCGATCTTCCTCTACTACCTGACCTACAAGGTCGAACTGTTCCCGGCCAGCGGCTACGTGCCGCTGACCGAAAACCCGCTCGACTGGGCCTACCACCTGGTCCTGCCATGGGTGACGGTGGCGATCCTCTACGTCGGCCTCTACAGCCGCGTGCTGCGCTCCAACATGCTCGACTCGATGGACGCCGAGCACGTGCGCACGGCCAGGGCCAAGGGACTCGGCGAGCGCCAGGTTATGCGGCGCCACGTCCTGCGCAACTCGCTGATCCCGACCGTGACCCTGTTCGGGCTCGACTTCGGCGCCGCGGTCGGCGGCTCGGCGCTGCTGACGGAAACGATCTTCAGCCTCCACGGCGTCGGCCAGTACGCGATCGAATCGACGCTGGGGCTCGACCTGCCGCCGATCATGGGGGTCACCCTCTACGCCGCCTTCTTCATCGTCTTCTTCAACGCCCTGGTCGACATCGCCTACGCCTACCTCGATCCGCGGATCAGGCTGGGGAGCTCGGCGCGATGAGCGAGGCCCTGCTCAGCCTCCGCGACCTGCGGGTCGGCTTCGCCGGCGAAGACGGCCGGCTGCAGGCGGTCGACGGCGTCAGCCTCGACCTGGCGCCGGGTGAAGTGCTGGCGATCGTCGGCGAGTCCGGCTGCGGCAAGAGCGTCACCGCGCAGACGATCGTCGGCCTCACCCGCTCCCCCAACGCCCGCATCGAGGGCTCGGTGAAGCTGCGCGGCGAGGAGCTGCTGAGCAAGAGCGAGGCCGAGCTGCAGAAGGTGCGCGGCGGCGAGATCGCGATGGTCTTCCAGGACCCGATGACCTCGTTCAACCCGGTCTACCGGATCGGCGCCCAGATCATCGAGGCGATCCGCGCCCACGACGGCGAGGTCGGCAAGCAGGAGGCGCGGACGCGCGCGGTCGAGCTGCTGGCCTCGGTCGGCATCGCCGACGCCGAGCGCCGCGTCGACGACTACCCGCACGAATTCTCCGGCGGCATGCGGCAGCGGGCGATGATCGCGATGGCCCTGGCGCTGGAGCCGAGCGTGCTGATCGCCGACGAGCCGACGACGGCGCTCGACGTGACGATCCAGGCGCAGATCCTGCGTCTGCTGGAGGACCTCAACCGCGAGCGCGGCCTGGCGACGATCCTGATCACCCACGATCTCGGCGTCGTCGCCGAGGTCGCCGACCGGGTGGCGGTGATGTACGCCGGGCGGGTCGTCGAGCTGGGAACGCTCGACGAGCTCTTCTACGACCCCCAGCACCCCTACACCTGGGGCCTGCTCGGCTCGCTGAGCCGGATCGACCAGCCGCGCCCGCGGCGGCTGCCGCAGATCAGCGGCGTCCCGCCGTCGTTGCTGGCACCGCCCGAGGGCTGCGCCTTCCGCCCCCGCTGCCCGCACGCGTTCGGCAAGTGCACCGAGCTGCCGCCACTCGAGGGGCGGCGCGAGGAAGCGCCGGAGCACCTCGATCGCTGCTGGCTCTCGCCAACGGAGAAGGCTGCCAAGCGCGAGGTCGAAGGGCGGATCGGACTGGAGGCGCCAGCGCGATGAGTGAGCCGGCGCTGATCGAGGCGACCGACGTCGTCAAGCACTTCCCGGTCAAGGGCGGCCTGCTCACTGGCCGTGCCGCCGAGCCGGTGCGCGCCGTCGACGGCGTCAGCCTCAGCATCGGCCGCGGCGAAACGCTCGGTTTGGTGGGCGAGTCCGGCAGCGGCAAGTCGACCTTCTGCCGCACGATCCTGCAACTGATCGAGCCGGACTCGGGATCGGTCCGCTTCGAGGGCCGCGAGCTGGTCGGGCTCTCGCGGCGGCAGCTGCGACCGCTGCGGCGGGAGATGCAGATGGTCTTCCAGGACCCTTTCGCCTCGCTCAACCCGCGCAAGCGGGTCGGGCAGATCGTCGGCGACCAGCTGAGGATCCAGGGAGTGGCGAAGGGAGCGGAGCTGCGCGTGCGGGTGCAGGAGCTGCTGGAGCGGGTCGGCCTCGCCGCCGAGCACTACGACCGCTACCCGCACGAGTTCTCCGGCGGCCAGCGACAGCGGATCGGGATCGCCCGGGCGCTGGCGCTGCGGCCGAAGCTGATCGTCGCCGACGAGCCGGTCTCCGCCCTCGACGTCTCGATCCAGGCGCAGATCGTCAACCTGCTCGATGACCTCCAGGACGAGCTCGGCCTGACCTACCTCTTCGTCGCCCACGACATCGGCGTCGTGCGCCACATCTCCGACCGGATCGCGGTAATGCACGACGGCAAGATCGTCGAGCAGGGCAGCGCCGACCAGGTCTGTGAGCAGCCCAGCCACGACTACACGAAGCAACTGCTGGCAGCGGTGCCGATTCCGGACCCGCGCGAGGCCCGCAATCGCCGCACCGCGGCCGCCAGCTCAACGCCCAGCTAGTCTCGGCGGGAGTGAGCCTTCCCCTCTCGCCGCCGATCAAGCCGCAGCTGGCGCTGACGCGCAAACAGCTGCCGCTGGGCGAGGAGTGGGCATATGAGCCGAAGCTCGACGGCTTCCGCGCGATCGTCTTCGTCGACGGCGAGGAGGCCTACATCCAGTCGCGGGGCGGCAAAGAACTGGCCCGCTACTTCCCAGAGCTGAGCTTTGCGCCGGGGCGCTGGGTGCTCGACGGCGAGCTGGTAATCCGTGACGCCGATGGCAACCTCGAATTCGACGCCCTGCAGGAACGGATCCACCCGGCCCAGTCGCGGATCGACCTGCTCTCGAAGCAGATCCCGGTCGACTACGTCGTCTTCGACCTGCTGGCCGAGGGGGACGAGTCCCTGCTGGAGGTGCCACTGCGCGAGCGCCGGCAGCGGCTGGAGGCATTGGCGGGCGGCGCCGGCCTGGAGCCGACGCCACTGACGCCCGATCCCGACGCGGCCGAGAAGTGGCTGCGGACCGGCGAGGGCGTGATGGCGAAGCAGCTCGACGCCCCCTACCAACCCGGCAAGCGCAAGGGGATGGTGAAGGTGAAGCGCGAGCGGACGATCGACTGCGTGGTGATGGGTTGGCGCCCGGGCAAAGAGGAGGGCACGGTCGGCTCGCTGATCCTGGGCCTCTACGACGGCGAGGAGCTGCGCTCGGTCGGCCACATCTCCGGCTTCTCGATGGCGACGAAACGGAGCATGCGGCAGATGCTGGCGCCGCTGGAGACGGGTGAGAGCGGCAGCGCCGAGCCGAGTCGGTGGACTGGCGGGCGGGACCTGGAGTGGGTAGAGCTGCGGCCCGAGCTGGTGATCGAGGTGGGGTACGACCATGCGGCGGCGGGGCGGATCCGACATGGGGCGCGGTTTCACAGGTTTCGGGATGACAAAAAGGCGCGGGAGTGCACGGTGGCGGAGCTGGACGAAGGGGATTAGAAGAGGGGTTGCTGGGCGGCGGGTCCTGTCGCCCGGGCATCCCCCTCCCGCGCGCCACCCGCCGCAGGAGCGCCTCTTCCGGACTGGCTGCTGGGGCCGCGGCCCCAGCCGCGGACGGCTTGGGTGGTTCGCTTGCGATCCTCGGGACGCATGTAGCCCTTGCTCCCGGCGTAGAGCTTCTCGTAGCGCGGGAGGAGATCCGGTCTTTTCTCCTTCATCCAGGCGAAGAAGACGTCTTTGACCTCGCCGCGGAGGTGAAGGGCTACGCCGCCTAGAAAGCTCGCCTTCGCCTCCCTTGCGCGTTCCACTATCGGCTTCACTTGCTCTGGGTCGTCGTTGATGCCGGGCATCAGGGGGGCGATGAGGACGCCGGAGTCGATGCCGCGACGGCGTAGCTCGGCGACGGCGTCGAGGCGGGCGCTGGGGCTGGGGGTGTGCGGCTCGGTTGCTCGCCAGGCGTCCTCGTCGAGGGTGGGAACGGAGAGGTTGACGGAGACCGGCAGCTTCTTCGCCATCCGCGCGAAGATCTCGACGTCGCGCATCGCCAGCGGCGACTTGGTCAGAACCGAGACCGGCGTCTCCGCCTCCTCCAGGGCGGCCAGGATCTCGGGCATCATCCGGTAGCGGCTCTCGACCCACTGGTAGGGGTCGGTGTTCGTCCCCAGCGCCACCAGCTCCCTCCCCCAGCTCGGTCGCGCCAACTCTGCCTGCAGTAGCTCTGGGACATTGACCTTGACGACGATCTCCCGCTCGAAGTCGCGGCCGGCGTTCAGTCCCAAAAAGGTATGACTTTTTCGAGCAAAGCAGAAAACGCAAGCATGCGTACATCCTCGGTAAGGATTGATCGTCCAGTCGAAGCCGAAGCGGCCGCCCTGGACGTGGTTTAGAGCCGAGCGGGCGCGGACCTCGTGGAAGTTGATCCCCATCGCCTCGGGGGCGTCGAAGGTGCGGACGACGGTGCCGTCGCCGACGCCCGGCAGGCGCAGGTCGTTCTCGACTCTCTGCTCATCCCAGCGCACGAACATAGGTTCGCATACGAACCTGTCGAAATCGAGTGCTGAGTTGACCCCCTTATAGAGGGGTCAATCCATCACTCGGCGTACTAGAGGCTGGAGCTGGTCTCGTCGCGCTTGAAGGCGTCGAGCTGAGCGAGGGCTTTGGCGCGAGCTTTGGAGCGCAGCGGCGGCAGGACCGCGACGAGGTTGCCCATCGGGCCGAGGGCCTGCTTGGCCCAGCGGCGGAAGTCGAAGTCGTCGACGTGGTCGACGATCTTGCCGTCGGCGAAGCGGAACTTGGCCTGGATGTCGTTGACGACGGGGCGGCCGGTGGAGAAGGTGTAGCGAGCGATCCAGTGGGCCGAGCCAGTCGTCTCGTCAGCCTCGTGCTCGTGCAGCTCGATCTTTAGATCGGTGGCACGGCCGGTCAGCATTCGCCACATCGAGCCGATGTCGTCGCCCTCGAGATCGCCGAAGGCGGGGTCACAAAAGTGGGCGCCAGGCGCGTAGCAGGCGGTCATCGCGGCACCGTTGCAGCGGCCGAACTCCTCGTAGAAGTGCTCGATCAGTTGGTTGTTGGCCTCTGCCGACATGCGCGCACCCTATAGGCCAGGCAGCGAGCCGGTGATTACATAGCGGAGAACGTCGACAACCTGCTCGGCGCTGCGGGCGGTCGCCTGGGCGGCGCGGTCGACCTCCTTCAGCGCATGGTCGAGCTCGCCGTCATGGAGGGTGACGATCGGCTTGCCGAGCGCGGCGGCGAAGCCGGCGTCGAAAGCCGCGTTCCACTGCCGGTACTTGTCGCCGAAGCGGACGACGACGATGTCAGCGTCGCGAATCAGCGTCTGGGTGCGGATCGCGTTGACCCCGGCACCCTTGTGGTCGCGCCAAAAAGCCTCGCTCTCCTCCCCCAGGGTGCCGGTGCCAGCATCGTCGGAGGCGGCGTGATCGGTCACCGGAGCCGAGAAGGACATCGGCAGCCCGGCCTCCCGCGCCCCGGTCTCGATCCGCTCCCGCCAATCCGAATGAATCTCCCCCGAGAGATAAACGCTCCAGGTCCGCTCGCTCATGAGCCCGCAGTCTGCTCCTCGAAGTGCTTGCTCAGCATCGTCACCTGCCCCTGGTAGTTGGAGCCGAGGCTGCTGCCGTAGAGGCGCTCGGCCGGCGCCTCCATCCACTCCAGCCCCAGCTTGCAGACGGGCTGGCGGTGCTCGACCATGAAGGAGACGTCGCGGGCGCGGACCTCCAGGGCGGCACGGCTGCCGTGGCGGCCGCCAGCCGGGTCGTAGCCAAAGCCGGGGTCGAAGAAGCCGGCGTAATGGGTGCGCAGCTCGCCGGCGGTCGGGTCGTAGGCCATCATCTCGGCGGCGATTTGGGGTGGAATGCAGACCCCCTCGGCAGAGAGCAGCAGGTAGAAGATCTCCGGCTCCAGCACGATCCGCCCGCCCGGCTCGGGGTAGACCGGATCCCAGTAGTCGTTCCAGCGGTAGGCGCGAACCTTCGAGAGGTCGACTGGGAGGCTGTTCTTCTTCGCTCGGTAGCCGACGATGCGATCCGCCGGCCCGAAGAGGTCGAGGCTGAGGAAGAGCCCGTCGGCAATCGCCAGCTCTGCCTGGCTGAGGGGGTCGGGACCGAGGTAGATGAGCGGGCCGGGGCCGTCCTGAAGCGTGCGGATCCGCTCGTCGCCGAGCCGCACGTCGCCGCGGGCGAGGCGCAGCTGGTTGAGCGAGAGGCCAGTCTTTACCTGGATCGCAAAGGAGCGGGGGACGATCTCCAGGTAGAGCTTGCCGCGATAACCGGGGCGGATCTCGTCGAAGCGGTGCTGGCGGTCAGTGATGACCCGGGTGAAAACGTCGAGGCGCCCGGTCGAGCTCTTCGGGTTGGTCCGCGCCCGCACCCCCTCGGGCAGTGCCAGCTCCTCGATCAGCGGCACCAGATAGGGACGATCGCGCTCCAGCACCGCTCCGTCGCGAAGATCGACCTTCTGGAAGGCGATGCCCTCGGTCTTCTCCTCGACGCTGGAATCGGCGTCCGGCAGGAACGAGCAACGCAGGGCCCAGGCGAAATCGCCGAGGCGGAGGTCGATGCTGGCAGGCTGGATCGCCTCGGGGCGGATCCGGTAGTCGCCAGAGCTGACCCATTCCTTCTCGATCGCTTGTTCGAGGGCCTGGGAGGGGAAGACACCGGCAGCGGCGCCGGCCTGCGGCGTACCTAGCGCTGCCATCCCCGCGCTCTGCGGCTCGCTCATCCCCCAGAGACTATTCGCCTCGTCTCGGCGGCGCCGAGGTACGGAGTGAGGGCAAACTCGAGCGCGTCGGGCAGCAGCGCATCGAGCTGCTGCGCCTCGCCGGCGAGGACGCGGCGACCGAGGAGCGAGGCAACCCCGCCGACGACCGCTTCGTCCATTGCTTCCGGCACTGGCTCGACGCTCAGGGCGTGGGGCGCCCCTTCGCGCAGAAGAGGAACGAAGCCCTCGAGCGCCGCCTGGTAGCGGTCGTAGACACCGCGGCCGGCCCGCAGCCCCTCGACCAGGATCAGGCTCGCCAGCGCCGGTTGCTCGGAGAGGAAAGACAGCAAGGCGGAGAGGGCCGCTGTGACCCTGGTCGCCCACTCCTCGTCAGCATCGACCTCACAGGCGGCGCGAACGCAGCCGCAGACCTGCTCCACCGCAGCGTCGTAGGCGACGTGGAAGCAGTCGTCCTTGCTCTCGAAGTGCTTGTAGAAGTCACTCTTGGAGACGGCGGCCCGCTTGCCGATCAGCGAGACAGTGGTTTTTTCATACCCCACCTCGTAGAGGACTTCGGTGAGGCCGATGATCAGACGATCGCGCTGATTGCGCGCTACGTAGTCGGCTGAAAGACCGTGGCGTCCGCGGGGTAGGCGATCCATTTAGAGAGTGAAGTCTGCCACCGTACTGTCACTTTCGCCTCCCGCCTCCTGTCTCAGGGGCTGACTCCGCCGCCGTACGGAGCCAGCACGAACTCCGTCAGCTGCGGCAGCAGGTCGAGTGAACCCTCGGTTTCACCCCGGCGGATCTGCTGGTACACGATCCAGACCACACCGCCCACAAGTGTCTCCTCAATAGTGTCCGGAAGTCCTGAGTCGTCGGGGGCGGCGTCACGTACCAATGCAACGAATTTTTCGACTGCTTGCTCGTGGCGTTTGGTCGAGGCGGGGGTCGCCGAGAGGGCCTCGATCAAGCACATCTTCGCCAGGGCCGGCTGCTCAACGATGTAACCGAGAAAGGCCGCGAGCCCCGCTTCAACCCGCTCGGGCCAGTCACCGTCGACGCCGGCGCAGGCCGCTTCAACCCGCTCCACCATCTCCACCACGGCGGCGTCGAAGGTGGCAAGGAAGACCTCCTCCTTGCCGTCGAAGTTGTCGTAGAGCGTCTTGCGGGCAACGCCGGCCTGGCGGACAATGTCGGCGATCTTGGCTGCCTCGTAGCCCTGCTCCGCCGTCAGCTCGGCGATTGCATTCATGATGCGCCGTCGCTTATGCACAGCGATGAACTCGCGAGGAAGCTCGGGCCGGACGGACTTCGTCTGAGCCCCCGAAGGGTGGCTCGGAGGCATAGCGAGAAGGATAGAGCCAGGCGCGGAAAAACCGAACACGATAGAGACTCCTGTGGTACCTTGAAGAGAATCCTTTCGTTCTCCATACAAACGTTTGGGTTCTTCTATGTCGCCCGACCGCATCAGACTCAGTCACGAGGCGCTGATAGCCGCAATCGGCGATAGCTGGCCGCCTGCCCAGGTCGACGCTGCGGTCCAACTGCTGGCCAATAGCGAAGGCAAGTTCCCGGCCGGCGTGCGCAAACTGCCGGGGGACCTGGTCAGCGCCGTGCAGCGTGAGCGCCTGCTGGCGGCGATGCTGAAGGCCGTCGCCGAGATCGGCTATCGCGACGTCAACGTCCAGGACGTGCTCGACCGCGCCGGCGTTTCCCGGCCGACCTTCTACGAGCATTTCTCCAACAAGGAAGACTGCTTCCTCGCCGCCTTTGACGCCACCGCCGTCCGCCTTCGCGCCGGTGTCGCGGCAGCCGCCGATGAAGGCGGCGACAACTGGCGCGACCGTCTCCGCTTCGGACTTCGAGCCCTGCTGCGCTTCGCCGTCGAACAGCCGGACGCCGCCCGTGCCCTGATCGTCGAGGCGCGCGGCGCCAGCCCGGCCGCCGTCCTGCGCCGCGACGCCCTGCTCGAGCACTTCGGCGCCCGCATCGACGGCAAGGCCCGCGAGCTCGTCCCCGGCGCCGACGGCTCGGCGATCAAGGCGGCCGGGGTCGTCGGGGGCATCGAAACGCTTCTCTATTCCCGCATCAACAAGGGGCAGACCGAGGATCTTGAGTCCCTTCTCCCCTCGCTGATGTACTTCGTAGTGCTGCCCTACGAGGGTCACGAGGTGGCAAGCGAGCAGATGGCGGTGGCGGCGGGCTGAGGCCGCGCTACCCCCGCGTCTTGCAGCTACTGCTCAGCACCGAGCTCAACTTCTTACCGCCGTCGGGGACCTTGATCCGCAGGGTGCCTTTCTGGGTGGTGGCGGAGTGAGAAGTGGTGGGGGCGTGGTCGGGCGAGGAGGAGGAGGAGGAGGAGGAGGAGGAGGAGGAGGAGGAGGAGGCTTTTCTGCGCCTGCGTTGACCCACGGGCAGAGCCGCAAAACTCAGGGGCGGGATCCGCATTCCCAGGCCTCATGCGGGAAAGCAGCTCTGCGAGCGGAGGGGATGGGATTCAAACCCACGAGCGCCTTGCGACGCCAACAGTCTCGGCCGACGCGACTTGATTGGACACATGACTGCCAAAAATCGGACCCATGAAGCGTCTACAATGGACACATGAATGAGCTAGAGCTACTGGCCCGGCAGGTCGGCGCAAATGAGCGAACCCTGCGTCGCGCGTTCAACGAAGGAACGCTGCGAGCGGAACGCCCGACGCCGCGCAAGCTGAAACTCGACGCTGCCGAGAAGCAGTACCTGCGTCGCTCTTGGAAGCTCCTCGGGGCTTTACGGGAAGCGCTGAGGACCGAGCAGAACGTGCGCTTCGCCCTTCTGTTCGGCTCAGCCGCTCGAGGAGACGACAGCGAAGAAAGCGATGTCGACCTGATCGTCGAGATGCGCGATTCCTCTTCGATTCGCATCGTTGATCTTGAGCTGAAACTCGAAGAGCTGCTTGGGCGCCATGTCGACGTACTTACGCTGGAGGACGCCAGCGCCAATCCAGTGCTCGTCGCCGAGGCGGTAGCCGAGGGCCGCACGATCGTCGACCGCGAGGCACGTTGGGCCCGCCTCAGCTCCGAAGCGGAGGCGATGGATCGTCGCGCTCGAAGGCATCTGCGCGAGCGCAGCCGCCGCGCTCTCGCAGGGATCAATCGCTTGGTCAGCGAGACCTGATGTCGAAGCGACTACACAGCGAGATCATCGAGCGGCTCGACAGTCTTCCCGAGGAGATCCTTGCGCTCGAAAGCGCGATGGAGGAGTTCGGCGAAGGCTTCGAGCTGAACGAGTTCAAGCGGGCCTTCGAAAGGAAGGACGGGATCAAGGCTTACAACAGAGTGCAGGCCGTCGAACGTGCATTCAGCCGGGTACAGAACTACGTGGTCGAGCTTGCAGAACGCGGGTCTCGGCTAGCCCAACTGGAGCTTCCCAACACCCATGAGGCGAACTCCGCCCGGGCCTTCGATGGGCTGAAGGAAGCGGGCGTGATCGACGCCACGCTCTGTCGGAACCTGAAGCGCGCCCAGAGAGCGCGCTCGGACGTGGAGCATGACTACCCGGGAATGAAAGCCGGCCGGCTGCACGCCGCAATCGAGCTGGGCCTACCTTCCGCCCGCGCGTTCATCCGGCCCTATGGCGCTTGGATTGCGCCTTACCTGGAATAAGCGGCTTTCCTCAGCGGGCTCGCCCCGCTGGCGCTCATGGCTAGATCACCTGCTCGGGGTGCCTCGAAGATCCACGGAACATCGACGCAACGTTCCAAGGCAGGGCGAAAAGCTCCTCGTGCCCGACCTTCAGCGGCACATGGTGCGGATCGGCCGATGGCGAGCCAGATCGTCGGGAATCCGCTGCAAGGCCGACTCCAAGCCGTTCACCGCTCGACGCCGATAGCGCCTGCCCCACTTGTTCAGGGCGATTCCCTCGCGGGCGGCGGCGATGAACTTCTCGCGCGCATCGTCGAAGCGCAGGCCCGACCGACCCGGTCCCAGACCGAGGCGTAATAGCTGGGCGAGCAATTACAAGCCGCCCTGGAACCTCGTCTTGGTATCCCGGCCCGGCATCGCCAGCGCCTAACGGCTCATTCCCAGGCAGCGTGCGGACTCCTCGCGGGTCAGCAGAAGGCGCGGCAGCGGGCCTCCCGAGATGAACTCCCCGTGCGACTCCTGGCCGCAATCACTCGATTTGCCTCCGAGCGTCCTTCGTTCACGCGAACAACGCTCCTGGAAGCCGCTTCGACCCTCGCCCGAACCCAACCGCGCCGGGTTCGGCGATCCCGGAACCCGAGCCGCAGGCGAAGGCCGCTAGGAGCCCCCCTGCTTGCAGGGAGCGCCGCCGGCGTAACAATTGGGCTTGTGGGAAAGCCGAGAAGACACAGGCCCCGATTTCTCCGCTTGGAGTTGACGGCTCACTTTTCAGAAGGCGAGATAAGGAGCTGCCGATCCTTGGATCGCTCGGGGTCCAGTCCATCCCCGCAAGCAGCTCGCCGCAGTCCCTTTCCCCCACCCGCGTAGTGCATCTGACCACGGGCGCTCACATCGTGAGGG
>DASYLY010000056.1:0-19855 GCA_036009365.1 Solirubrobacterales bacterium | reverse complement strand
ATCCTCGCCGTCTCCCGGGCGCTGGGCGAGACGGCGCCGCTGTTGTTGGTCGGCGCCACGGTCTTCGTCACCTTCGACCCGACCCCGTTCGGCACCGACGGCTACTCGGCGATGCCGGTGCAGATCTTCAACTACGCGCTGCGGCCCCAGGAGGAGTTCCAGGCGCTGGCGGCGGCGGGAATCATCGTGATGCTGGTCGTCCTGCTCGCAATGAACTCCTTTGCGATCTGGCTACGAAATCGTTACGAGCAAAGGTGGTAGGTGGACTACTGTGAGGAGCGAGCAGATGGCGCAGGACGAGAGTAAGGCTGAGACGGCAAGAGAGGCGCGCGAGGCTGCTGCGGCGCGGGCGGGCATCGCCGTGCGCCCGGACCAGTTCCAGTCGAACCGGGGCGAGAGGGAAAAGGTCTTCGAGCTGAAGGGCGTCGACGTCCTCTACGACGGGGTGACCGCCGTCAAGGGGATATCGATGGACATCCACCGCAACGACGTCACCGCCCTGATCGGACCCTCGGGCTGCGGCAAGAGCACGCTGCTGCGCTGCCTCAACCGCATGAACGACCTGATCCCGAGCGCCGAAGTCAGGGGAGAGCTGCTCTACCACGGCGAGGATCTCTACGGCCCGACCGTCGACCCGGTCCAGGCCCGCAAGCTGATCGGGATGGTCTTCCAGAAACCGAACCCGTTCCCTAAGTCGATTTACGACAACGTCGCCTTCGGTCCGCGCATCCTCGGCGAAAAGGACGACCTCGACGCGAAGGTCGAGCAAGCGCTGCGTGGGGCTGCTCTTTGGGACGAGGTCAAGGACCGGCTTCAGGACAACGCCTTCGGTCTCTCCGGCGGTCAGCAGCAGCGGCTCTGCATCGCCCGCTGCATCGCCGTGCAGCCGGACGTGATCCTGATGGACGAGCCCTGCTCTGCCCTCGACCCGATCTCTACCGGCAAGATCGAGGACCTGATGATCGAGCTGAAGGACGAGTTCTCGATCGTGATCGTCACCCACAACATGCAGCAGGCGGCGCGGGTCTCCGATCGCACCGCCTTCCTGATGGTGGAGCTGGACGCGACCGAGCAGAACCGCTGGGGCCGCCTGGTCGAGTACGACGAGACCGAGAAGATCTTCACCAACCCCGCCGATAAGCGCACCGAGGACTACGTCTCCGGGAAGGTCGGCTGATGGCGGAAGGCGTACGGGTCCAGTACCAGGAGGAACTCGAGCGGCTCGAGTCGAGCGCGCTCGACGGCCTCAACCTCGTCGCCGCCGCTCTCGAGCGGACGATGGAGGCGGTCGAGCACCAGGACGTCGAGCTGGCCCAGATCGTCGTCGCCGACGACGATCGCATCGACGGCCGCTACCTGGAGGTGCACCAGAGCCTGATCACTCTGCTGGCGACCCAGTCGCCGGTGGCGACCGACCTGCGGCTGATCTCCTCGCTGCTGCACGTGCTGAAGAACATCGAGCGGATGGGCGATCAGTGCGTGAACGTCTGCAAGCTGATCCCGCTTTCCGGCAATGAGCCTCCCGCCGACGAGGAGATGGTGCGGCTGATCCTGACGATGGGCAAGCACACGCGCACTCTGATCTCCCAGGCGAAGCGGGCTTTTGCCGAGCGCGACGTCGAGCAGGCGCATGACCTGGTCCGCCAGGACGACGCCGTCGACAACCTCAATCGCGAATGTTTCCGCCTGGCGCTGGAGATCGGCGACGACGCCGACAAGCGCGAGTGGGCGATGACGATGCTGCTGGCTGCGCGGGCGATCGAGCGGATCGGCGACAACGCCGTCGATATCGGCGAGCAGGTGGCCTTCGTGGTCACGGGGCTGTTCCGTGAGTTCGAGGACGCCTCGCATCCGAGTGCTTAGCGGTTGAGATCCGGGCTGTCTGAGAATATTCAGAGCACCCCGCGATGCTCTGTGCCGCAATAGATATCGGCTCCAATACGACGCGCGTGCTCGTGGCGGAGCCCGTCGACGGGCAGCTGAAGAAGGTGATGGAGCAGCGTGCCTACACGCGGATCAACAAGGCGCTCGACGAGGACGGGGCGATCTGTCCGGAAAAGGTCGGCGAGGTCTGCGCGGTTGTGGCGACCCAGGTGCGGTTGGCTCAGGAGCTGGGCGCGGAGACGATCCGGGCGGTGGCCACCGCGGCTGTCCGCGAGGCGTCCAACGGCGAGTGGGTTGCCGAAGCGATCGCCGAGGCGGCGGGGGTGCCGGTCGACGTGCTCAGCGACGAGGAGGAGGGCAGGCTCTCCTTCATCGGCGCGACCAAGGGCCTCGGTCACCCGGTCGAGGGCAAGATCGGCGTCGTCGACGTCGGCGGCGGCTCGACTGAGGTGATCATCGGCACCGTTGCCAGCGGGGTCGAGAAGGTGCGTTCCTGGCGGGTCGGCTCCGGCGTTCTTGCCGATGAGCTGATCGCTTCGGACCCGCCCTCGGCGGCGGAGATCCGCACGGTCCGCGACCGCATCGACGACATCTTCGCGGGGGTCGAGATCGGGCACCCGGAGCAGGCTGTCGCCGTCGGTGGCAGCGCCACTTCGCTGCGGCGTCTGGTCGGCGCGGTGCTCGAGTACGAGACCCTGGAGCGGGGGATACGGGTGCTCTGCGGCGACCCCTCGGCTGACGTCGCCCGCCGCTTCGAGCTGGACCCGGTTCGGGTTCGCATCCTCACCACCGGCGTGCTGCTGCTGGAGAAGGTCTCCGAGCTGCTGGGCCAGCCGCTGCAGATCGGCAAGGGCGGCTTGCGGGAGGGGGTCATCCTCGACCTCCTCAACGGCAATGCCAACGGCTCCTCGCCGGCGCGTTTGGTCGCTTAGCCGGGCTGGTCTAGCCTCAGGCCGTGGCGCGGCCGCGCGAAGTCCCTGGTTTCGACTGCGAGGAGACGTTCGCCGCTGCCGCCGCCCGGGTCGTCCGGGTGCGGGCGACGGAGGTTTTCCAGCGCTCTCGCGGGGTCCTCGACGTCGAGCAGATCGAGAACGTCCACGACATGCGGGTGGCGACTCGGCGGCTGCGCTCGGCCCTGGAGGTGTTCGAACCCTGCTTCCCGCGCAAGCGCTTCCGCAGGGCGCTGCGGGAAGTCAAGGATCTCGCCGACGCGCTCGGCGAGCGCCGCGACCGCGACGTTCAGATTGAGCAGCTGACGCGGCTGAGTGCCGTCGTCGTCGGTCCCGACCGCGAGGCGATGGACGATCTGATCGAGTCCCTGCGCACCGAGCAGCTGCTCGCCAACGGCCGGCTCGCCGGTGCTGTCGAGGACGAGCGTCTGCGCAAGCTGCGCTGCCGCCTCAACGGGCTCGCGAAGGCGGCGAAAGAGCAGTGAAGGCGCGCAAGGTAAAGAGGCTGAGGCCGGGCAAGCCGTTGCGTGCCAACGCGAAGCTGATCGTCCGCAGCCGCCTCGAGGAGCTGCTGGAGCTGGGCGGCAAGGCCCTCGAGCCTGGTGCTGTCGAGGCTCAGCACGATCTGCGCATCGCTGCCAAGCGGCTGCGCTATGTGTTGGAGATCGTCGGGCCCTGCCTCGGCCCCGAGGTGCGGCCCGCGCAGCGCACGGCCCGCGAGCTGCAGACCGTGCTCGGCGGCGTCCACGATTGCGACGAGATGCTGCCGCGGGCAGAGGGTATCCCGACGCTGGAATTCGTCCTGCGGATCCGGCGCCAGCTACTCCTACGGCGCTTCCTCGAGATCTGGGCCGGCGTCGACGAGGGCGCATTGGTCACCCTGCGGCGAGCTCTCTAGCCCGCTCCCGTCACTCGAAGTTCACATCACGTTTGCCCCCTCTTCACAAGTTTTCCCTGCTAATGGCGGAATCTAGGGGAGACAAGACAGATACGAACAGGGAGACACCGATGACTTCCCGTGTTGACATGCATTGCCATTCCACCGCCTCGCAGCTCTCGCGGCTGGGGGTACAGCGATCGCTCGGCCTGCCCGAGTGCGCGACGCCGCCCGAGGAGGTCTACGCGCTGGCCGAGCGGCGGGGGATGGACTTCGTGACGATCACCGATCACGACACGATCGACGGCTGCCTGCAGTTGGCGGACCGTCCCGACTGCTTTGTCTCCGAGGAGCTGACCGTCCGCTTCGCCGGCGAGCCCCAGGCGGTTCACGTCCTCTGTTATGGGATCACCCCCGGAGACCACGAGTGGCTGCAGGCACATTCCGGCGATGTCGAGGCCTGCGCCGCATACCTTCACGAGAGCGGGATTGCCTGCGCCCTGGCCCACCCGTTCTTCAACGTCGCCGCGCCCCTGACCCGTCGCCACCACCGCCGCCTGGCGGAGCTGTTCCCGATCTGGGAGGTGCGCAACGGCTCGCGGGCGCCGGAGCTGAACATGCCCGCCGCTCTCTATATCGAGACCCACGGGGGCACCGGCATCGCCGGCTCCGACGACCATGCCGGCGTCGACGTCGGCCGCACCTTCACCGAGGTGCCGGCCGCGGTCACGCCGGAAGAGTTTCTTGCCCATCTGGGCCACGGCGACGCGATCGCCGCCGGCGAGCAGGGCAGCGCCGCCAAGTGGACGCACGCGGCGATGGCGCTGGCGACCCGTGCCCTCACCCTTGGGGAAGAGGGTGACGGGCCCGCGAACGCACTTCCCTCCGCTATCCGGAGGGAAGTGCGTTCGCAGCAGCCGGACCCCGGCGCGGTTCTGAAGATGGCGGAAAGGGTGATCGGCGAGGGCGCCGCTCGCGAGGGCAAGGTGGCCGCCGACATCGGTCCCGACGATGCCCGCTGCCTGCTCGAGGCCTGGCTGCAGGGGGTCGGGATCGATCTGCGCGGACGCGAGCTGATCGCCTATCTGCAGTCCGACGGCTTCTCACATGCCGACCTCTACCGCCGTGCCCGTCGCATTCACGACCGGCGCCTACGCACGGCTGTCGCCGAGGGCTCCGCGGCGGTGGCGCGCCAGGACTTCACGGCGGTGCTCACGGGCATCTTCGAGGCGCTGATCCCGGCCATCCCCTACGCGCCGTCGACCGCCTTCCTCGGTGCCGAAAAGGCGAAGATCTCGGCGCGGAGGCGCGAGCGGCGGCGGGTGGCGCTGATCGCCGACGGGATCGCCTCGACCCATGGCGTCACTCGTACGGTCGAGCAGATCCGCGAGCGTGGCGTGCCCGGCTTCGAGCTCGAGGTGGTGGGCACCGACGCCGGTGTCGACCGCCGTCTGCCCGCGGCGGCGGAGCTCGAGGTCCCCTTCTATGAGGGGATGAGGCTGGGGGTGCCGGGGTTGCCGGATCTGGTCGAGACCCTCGCCGAGGGCGACTACGACCTGCTCCACGTGATCGCGCCGGGACCGGCCGGCATTGCCGCGACCCTGCTCAGCCGGGTCACCGGCGCGCCCTTGCTCGCCAGCCACCACACCGAGCTCGCCGCCTACGCCGGCCTGCGCAGCGGTGACAGCGGCCTCGAGGCGATCGCCGCCGCCGCCCTCGGCGCCTTCTACGGGGCTCCGCGGCTGATCCTCTCGCCTAGCCCCGCCGCCGACTGCTCCCTCCTCGCTCTCGGGGTCGAGGAGGCGCGGATCGGGCGCTGGGAGCGGGGGGTCGACACCTCCCGCTTCGACCCCGTGAAGGCGGTCCCTGACGCTTACCCTGGCGAGATCAAGGTTCTCTACTCGGGCCGTCTGACTCGCGAGAAGGGAGTGGACCTGCTGGCGGAGAGCTTCCTGCGGGCCAGGCAGCGCGATCCCCGTCTGCACCTGCTGGTCGCCGGGGGCGGCCCCGAGGAGGACGAGCTGCGCCGGCGGCTCGGCGAGGGCGCGACCTTCCTCGGCTGGCTCGAGGGCGAGGACCTGGCCCGTGCTTATGCGAGCGCCGACGTCTTTCTCTTCTGCAGCCGCACCGACACCTTCGGCCAGGTGATTCTCGAGGCGGGCGCCAGTGGCCTGCCGACGGTCGCGGTCGCCGAAGGCGGTCCGGCGGCGCTGATCGAGAATCGCCATACCGGGCTGCTCTGTCGTCCCGATGCCGACCATCTCGCCGGGACGCTGCTACAGCTCGTCTCCTCGCCGTCGTTGCGCCACCGCCTCGGCAGCGCTGCAGCCGTCGCGGTTCGCCTGCGCTCCTGGGAGCGCTCGCTGGAGCAGCTGGCGGCCGGCTATGCGCGGGCGCTTGACGGGGCGTCGGCGGTCGGCCGCAGCACCCTCGTGCAGGCCGCCTGAGCGGGCGGGAGCGCCGCCTGTGTCCCAGTACGATGAGCCGATCGACGATCCGGGTCTCTACTTCAACCGCGAGCTCTCCTGGCTCGACTTCAACCAGCGCGTCCTGGAGTTGGCCGAGGAGGACGACGTGCCGCTGCTCGAGCGGCTCAGGTTCTGCTCGATCTATGCCTCCAACCTGGATGAGTTCTTCATGGTCCGCGTCGCCGGGCTGCTCGAGCAGCTCGACGCCGGGATCGACGCCCGCGGTCCCGACGGCTTCTCCCCGGCGGAGCAGGTCGACGCGATCCAGGCCCGCACGCTGGAGCTCGACCGGCGTCTGCACGCCTGCTTCGGCGGCACCCTGCGACCGGCTCTGGAGGAGCAGGGGATCAGGATCATTTCGCTCGAGACCGCGACGACGGAGGAGCGGCAGGAGATCGATGCCCGCTTCCACGACCAGGTCTTCCCGGCCCTGACGCCGCTGGTGATCGGCCTCGGCCGGCCCTTCCCGTACATCTCCAACCTCTCCCTCAGCCTTGGCGTGCTGCTGCGCGATCCCGACAGCGGCACCGAGATCATCGCCCGGGTGAAGGTGCCGAAGGAGTTGCTGGGGCGTTTCCTGCGGGTCGGCGATGGCTGCTCGTTCGTGCCGCTGGAGGAGGCGATCGCCGCCAACCTCGACGCTCTCTTCCCCGGCACCGACGTGATCGATCACGGCTACTTCCGCGTCACCCGCGATGCCGACTTCACCGTCAGCGACGAGGCTGACGACCTCCTGCAGGCGATCCAGGACGAGATCCGCCGCCGCCGCTTCGGCGAGGTCGTGCGGCTGGAGATCGCCGCCGGGATGAACCCGAAGCTGCGCGAGCAGCTGATCGACGCCTTGCGGCTCGAAGACCGCGAGGTCTACGACGTCGACGGCCTGATCGACCTCGGCGACCTGACCGCGATCGCCGATGTGCCCGGTCGCACCGAGCTGCGCTACTCGCCCTGGGCCCCGGTCACCCAGCCCCGTCTGCGCGGCGAGGACGACGAGCCGGTCGACATGTTCGCGGCGATCCGTCACGGCGACGTCCTCGTCCACCATCCATACGACTCTTTCGCGACCTCGGTCGAGCGCTTTGTCGAGCAGGCAGTCGCCGACCCGAACGTGCTGGCGATCAAGCAGACCGTGTACCGGACCAGCGACGACTCGCCACTGGTGCCGTCGCTGATCCGCGCCTCCGAACGCGGCAAGCAGGCGGTCTGCATGGTCGAGCTGAAGGCGCGCTTCGACGAGGAGGCGAACATCCACTGGGCGAAGTCGCTGGAGGAGGCCGGGGTCCACGTCGTCTACGGCATTCCCGGCCTGAAGACCCACGTCAAGGCGATCCTGGTGGTCCGGCGCGAGGGCGACCGCGTGCGCGAGTACGTCCACATCGGCACCGGCAACTACCACCAGAAGACCGCCCGCCTCTACACCGACTTTGGCCTCTTCACCGCCGACCCCGACATCGGCGCCGATGTCGCCGAGATGTTCAACTTCCTGACCGGCTACGGCCGCCCAGCCGGCTACCGCAAGGTGCTGGTGGCGCCGACGACGATGCGGAGCCGGATCCTCGATGAGATCGAGAGCACGGTCGCCGCCCACCTGCGCGGGGAAGAGGCGCGGATCGCGATGAAGATGAACTCGCTGGTCGACGCCGCCTGCATCCAGGCGCTGTACGCGGCCTCGCAGGCGGGGGTGCGGATCGATCTCAACGTGCGCGGGATCTGCTGCCTGCGACCGGGGGTGGCAGGGGTCTCGGACAACATCCGGGTCGTCTCCGTCGTTGGTCGCTTCCTCGAGCACTCGCGCGTCTACGCCTTCCAGCGGGGATCCGAGACGCGGGTGCTGATCGGGTCGGCCGACCTGATGCCGCGCAACCTCGACAGCCGGGTCGAGCTGGTCGTCCCGGTTGAACAGGAGGAGGCGCGGGCGGAGATCCTCGACGTGCTGGAGCGCTCCCTGGCCGACAACGCCAACGCCTGGGAGCTCGCGCCGGATGGTCGCTGGACACGGCTTGTGCCCCCCGAGGGGGAGCGCCGCAGCGTCCAGGAGGAGCTGCGCCTCCGCCACGGGGCCCGCTCGCTCGAGCAGCTGGCCTCCGCGACGGGCTGACCGAGGCGGGACCGGCGCAGCACATAGGATTGCGGCGTGGCGCGTTTCTCTCTCCTGCCCCGCGATCGGACCTTCTTCGATCTCTTCATCCAAGCCGGGCAGAACACGGTCAACGCCGCGCGCCTGCTCGACGAGATGATGCACTCCTGGCCCGACGACAAGGGCCTGGCGCGGGAGATCCTCAAGTCCGAGCAGGAGGGCGACCAGATCACCCACGAGATCGTCAAACGTCTCAACACGACTTTCGTCACCCCGATCGACCGCGAGGACATCTACGGCCTGGCGACCCAGATCGACGACATCGTCGACTACACCGAGGAGGCAGCCGATTTTCTCGGCCTCTACAAGATCGAGGCGCCGATGGAGCAGGCGCAGGCGCTGACCAAAGTCCTGGTCGCCTCCTGCGAGCAGCTGGCGATGGGCCTCGAGCACCTGCCCGAGTTCAAGGACCTCGACAAATACTGGATCGAGATCCACCGGCTCGAGAACGAGGGCGACCGGATCTCCCGCGACGCCGTCGCCTCGCTCTTCTCCAACGGCATCGACCCGATGATCGTGATCCGCTGGAAGGACATGTTCGCGGTGCTCGAGGAGGCGATCGACTCGACCGAGACCGCCGCGCAAATCCTCGAGGGCATAGTCATAAAGAATTCGTGATAGCCGTCACCAGATGAATTCCGACGTCATTCTCGTCATCGTCATCTGCACGGCGCTGGCGTTCGATTTCACCAACGGGTTTCATGACACGGCCAACGTCGTCGCCACTTCGATCTCGACCGGCGCGGCGCGGCCGCAGGTGGCGATCGCCTTCGCCTCCCTGCTCAACTTCCTCGGGGCCTTCGTCTCGATCTCGGTCGCGGCGACGGTCGCCAACGACGTCGTCAACGCGGACGTGATCACGCCGACGATCGTCTTCGCAGGCCTGATCGGGGCGATCACCTGGAACCTGATCACCTGGTGGTTCGGCCTGCCGTCCAGCTCCTCGCACGCGCTGATCGGCGGCGTCATCGGCTCCGCCGTGGCCGCGGTCGGCTTCGACGCGGTAATCGCCGAAGGGCTTGTCGGCAAAGTCCTGATCCCGGCGGTGGTCGCGCCGGTGCTCGCCTTCCTCGTCGCCGGGATCTCGATCGGGATCGTCTACCGCGTGGTCGGCAAGCAGCGGCCGGGGCTGGTAACGCGCGGGTTTCGCTACGGCCAGATCGTCTCCGGTGGGCTCCTCGCCTTCGCCCACGGGACCAACGATGCGCAGAAGACGATGGGTGTGATCACCCTGGCGCTGATCGCCAATGGCAGCCTCAGCGCCGGCGCTGATCCACCGTTCTGGGTGATCGCCTCGGCGGCGACGGCGATCGCGCTCGGCACCTACAGCGGTGGCTGGCGGATCATCCGCACGACTGGCACCCGGATTATCAAGATGGACGCCGCCCAAGGCTTCTCCGCCCAAGGAGCGGGCTCGGCGGTGATCCTCGCCTCCACCCACTTCGGCTTCCCGCTTTCCACCACCCATGTCATCAACGGCGGCGTGATGGGGGCGGGCGCGGCGAAGCGGATCTCGGCGGTGCGCTGGGGCGTCGCCGGCAACATCCTCGTCGCCTGGCTTCTGACCCTGCCCGCCGCGGCCGCGATCGGCGGCCTCGTCTACGGCGTCACCAGGATCTTCGGCGAAGGAGCGCTGGGCCCTGTCCTCGTCACCGTCGCCTCGCTCTCGTTGATCTTCGCCCTCTTCATGCGGCGCGCCGAGCGCGGCGGCCCCGTCACGGCCTCGAGCGGATGATCGCCACCCTGGTCGAGGGCAAGGAGCTGGGAGAGGCGGTGATCGCTTCGGTGGTCGCGGGCATCGGAGTGACGTTCGTCTTCTCGGTCGCGATCTGGGGCGTCGCCCGTTTTGTCGAGCTCAACCGTGGCGAAAGGCCGCTCGCCGCGGGCGCGGCTGGTGTCCTGGCGGTCTTGGCGCTGGCCATCACGCTCGCTGTGGTCGCGGTCGGAGTGATCGCCATGACCAAGAGCTGAGCCCGGCGTAGACTGAAATAGTGCGCAACGTCCGCAACGTCGCGATCATCATGGTGCTGGCGCTCGGGGTCGCTTTCGTGCCCGGCGGGGGCAACGTCGCCGATGCGATCTTCACGGCCCTGACGATGGGCTTCCTCGCCGGCATCGCCTGGATGCTCTACACCCTCAGTCGCCAGAACCAGCTCACCCTGGCGACGCTCAGCGACGGCCGGCGGACGATCTTCTACGGCGCCTTCGGGATGCTGGCCCTGCTCGTCGCCGGGACCGACAAGCTCTTCTCGAGCGGCGGCGGCACCTTGCTTTGGATCCTCCTGCTGGCCGGCTCGATCGGCGCCATAGTGAGGATCTGGGTCGAGGCCAACACCCACAGTTACTGAACCGGCACGAAGTCGGCACCGAATTGGCTCTCTGAGCGCGTAACGCTTGCGCTTTTGCCTGCGACGGTCCGCCCATGCCGCTACCAGGCGCCGGCAGCACCGGCCACAGGGAGAAGGGGACCGCTTCGGTCGAGCTGATCGCGGTGATTCCCTTTCTGCTGCTGGCGATCCTGGTGGCGGCTCAGGTCGCGCTTGCCGGCCAGGCGCTGTGGTCGGCGAGTCTGGCCGCGCGGGCCGGGGCGCGGGCGGCGCTGGTCGGTGCCGACCCGGCGGCGGTGGCGCGGCGGGCGCTGCCGCCGTCGCTGCGCCACGGTGCGGAGGTAGGCGAGGGCAAGGGGGTCTCGGTGCGGGTCGACGTGCCGCGGCTGTTGCCGGTGCTGCCACGTTTCGCGGTCGACGTCGAGACGAGCCTGGGCGGCGGCGGTGGCTGAGGAGAGCGGCCAGGCCTCGGTGGAGATGGCGGCGGGGTTGCCGGCCCTTCTGCTCGCCGCAATGGTGGCCCTGCAACTGCTCGCTACCGGCTATGCGCTGACGCTGGCCGACGGGGCTGCCGAGGCGGGAGCACTGGCGCTCGCCTCGGGGGGCTCGGCCGCCGAAGCCGCTCGTGACGCCCTGCCGGGCTGGGCGAGGGACGACGTCGCGATCGCGGTCGAAGGCGGTCGGGTGACGGTCCAGTTGCGGCCACCCTCGCCGCTCTCGGCGGTGGCCGAGCAACTTGCGGTGAGCAGCTCTGCGGCGGCGAGGACAGCGCGATGAGGTTCGAACGCCCCGACGAGGCTCCGATCGTCCTGGTCACCGCGGTCGCTCGCGCCGAAGGGGCGCGAGCCGCCGCCGCCGCCCTCACCTGCGCTGTCGCCGACATCGACCGCGCGGCGCTGCTCGTGGACATGGGTGGCAGGCCGCCACGGCCGACCCTGATCGCTTCGGAGGCGGCCCGTGGGTTGGAGGAGCGCCTGACTGTCCACCTGCCGGAAACCCGCGTCGCGGCTCGGGGCCAGGTCTGTCATCTGGCGGTCCCGACCGATCCCGACGGGATCGCTGCGGCAGCCGCTGCGGTAACCGTCGCCCGCGGTGCCGTCAGCGTCCTTCACATCCCGCCCACCCAGTTGCAGGCGGTGCTCGCTGCCGATCGCGGGCCCAGCCCTTCCGCCGTGCTGCTTCGCGCCGATCTCGCCGATGATCGCGCTCTCGTCGCCCTGGTCGCTCGCGACCTGATCGGCCGTGGCCTTCGAGTGGCGGTGCTGAAGCATCCGCTCGGGTGGGTTGCCTCCAGACGTGCCTTGTTCGGTGTTCTCGGTGACGACGCGGCGGCCGGTCTGCCGACCCCACTACTGCGCCAACTCACGTCGCACAAGTGCTACGCTGATCTCAATGACCCGAAATCTGACCCAGCGCGAGCTAAGAAACCAGAGCGGAGAGATCATGAAAGCACTCGATCGCGGTGAGGACTTCGTCGTCACCCGCAATGGCGTCCCTGTCGGCGAGCTGCGGCCGATTCGGCCACGGCAGTTCGTCCCCACGGCGACTCTTCGTGCAGCCCTTGCGAAAGCTCCCTGCATCGACTATCGGCAGCTCCGCGCCGATATCGACACCCACATCGATCAGGACCCTACGCCTCGCTTCTGGCGTGAGTCCTGAGCGAGGGCTGATCGATACGTCGGTCGTCATCGCTCTGGAGGAGATCGACCTCGGCCGACTTCCTACGGTGGCGGCGATCTCTTCGCTGACCCTGGCCGAGCTCGCATCGGGTCCGCATCTGGCGAGCGACGAGATGGAGCGTGCTCGCCGGCAGGATCACATCCAGCATGTCGAGGCGAGCATCGAAGCGTTGCCGTTCGACGTTTTCTGTGCGCGCGCCTATGGTCGGATATGCGCCGCGGTCGTCTCTGCGGGGCGCAAACCACGCGGCCCGCGAACTGTCGACCTGATGATCGCCGCGACCGCCCTGGGCCACGACCTTCCCCTCTATACGCTGAACGCAGCCGATCTCCGTGGTCTCGACGACCTGGTGGAGATCGTCGACCTCGCCGACTGAGAATTCGGCACGGCGCTCGTTGCCGTTCGTTCACCGAATTGTTCATCTGAGCGCGCAATACGTGCGTTCCCCCTCTGCAGGGTTTCTGCATGGACAGGGAGCGAGGGCAGGCAACGATCTTGGCGCTCGGCGGGTGTCTGGCACTGATCGCCGGGGCGCTGGCACTGGTCGCAATCGCCGCTGCCGTGACCGGAAAGGGGCGAGCGCAGCGAGCTGCCGACTTGGCTGCGATCTCGGCGGCCAGGTCGATGCGCGACGACCTCTCGCGCCTACTGTCCTCGCCAACTCTTCCCAACGGGTTGCCGAACCCGCGACACCTCGAGAAGGCGGCTTACCTGGAGCGCGCCCGTGCCACCGCGCTAGATGTCGCGAAGGCGAACGGGGTGGAGCCGGCGCGCCTGCGGGTCGTATTCCCGGATGCCGATTCGTTTGCGCCGGTCCAGGCGAAGGCAATTGTCACCGCGAACGTCGCAGTCGGGCACAAGCCAATCGAGGTCGAGGCCTCTGCTGTCGCCGAAGCCGCAGCGCCGAGCGCGGCGGTCGGCGGGATGCCGTCGATGGCGACAGGCGGCGGCTACAGCGGTCCCCTCGTCTACAGGCAGGGTGAGGGGATGCGCCCCGATGTCGCCGCTGCCTTCGACCGAATGGCTGCCGCTGCGCTTGACGACGGCCTCTCCCTGCTCGTCGTCTCCGCTTTCCGCTCCGACGCCGAACAGGCGGCCCTCTTCGCTGCCCACCCGGATCCGCGCTGGGTGGCGCCTCCCGGGCAATCGCTGCACCGCTGCGCGACCGAGCTGGACCTCGGCCCCAGCTCCGCGTACGGCTGGCTCGCCGCCAATGCGACGCGCTTCGGCTTCGAGCAGAGATATAGCTGGGAGGCTTGGCACTTCGGCCTGGCCTCCGGCCCGCCGCCCTGCTCGGAGGCGGGGAACGCGGTCGGCGCGGCCGGGGGAGAGGGCGCGGCGCCCGGCGGGGCGATCTTGCCCGCGTTCGTTCCCGCCCGGTTCCGTCTGCCGCTGCAGCAGTCGGCGACGCGCTGGAACGTCTCTGCCGCCCTGCTGGCAGCGCAGCTGATGGCCGAGTCCAACTTCAACCCCTTCGCCGTCTCGCCCGCCGGCGCTCAGGGCATCGCCCAGTTCATCCCGAGCACCGCGGCCGCCTACGGCCTCAACGACCCCTTCGACCCCGAGGCCGCGATCGACGCCCAGGCCCACCTGATGTCGGATCTGATCCGCCAGTTCGGTTCGCCCCAACTCGCCCTCGCCGCCTACAACGCCGGCCCGGGCGCCGTCGAAGCCTGCAGCTGCGCCTCTCCCTATCCGGAGACCCAGGCCTACGTCACCCGCATTCTCGCCCTGCTCGGCGGTGCCGGCGCCCTCGTCGTCCCTGGCTTCGAAGTGCGGCTTGTGGCGTGACTCGGGGGATTCGCTCGCAATCGAGTCGGGTAGCGTCTCGATGAGCCAAGCCAGCCACCCAGGGGATCGCCATGGCAGATGCCTACACCCATATGAAGCTCACCGACGTAAAAGACTCCGCGCCCGAGTTTGGGATGGGTGACGTGCAGGAGGCGCGGTTCGCGAAGGGCGACCTCGACGCCGAGCGCACCGGCGTCAGCCACCACCGGCTGAAGCCGAACCAGCGCACTCCTTTCGGCCACAAGCACGAGAAGGCCGAGGAGGTCTACGTCGTGATCGCCGGATCTGGCCGGATGAAGCTGGACGATGAGATCATCGAGGTGGAGACCCTCGACGCGATCCGGGTCTCCCCCGAGGTTGTCCGCGCTTTCGAGGCCGGCCCAGATGGGGTCGAGGTGCTGGCGATGGGCGCCCGGCACGACGGCGACGGCGAGGTCATCCCGGGTTGGTGGTCTGACTGACCCTGGTCGCTTAGACTGCCGCGCGATGGCTTCAGTCGAGGTACAAGGGGTCGAGGGGATGCAGTCGCTGGTCGGTCAGGAGATCGGTCCCAGCGAGTGGCGGACCGTCACCCAGGACGACATCAACACCTTCGCCGATCTTTCCGGCGATCACCAGTGGATCCACGTCGACGTCGAGAAGGCCAAGTCCGAGAGCCCCTTCGGCACCACGATCGCCCATGGCAACCTGACCCTCTCGCTGGTCGACGGCTTCCGCATGGCGCTGATCTCCTCCACTGGCTTCGTCCTGGGGGTCAACTACGGCTGGAACAAGATCCGTTTCCCCGCTCCGGTTCCGGTCGACTCCAAGGTCCGCGCCAAGGCCGAGGTCGTCTCGATCGACGAGAAGGGCGGCGGCTGGTACGAGGTCGTCACCCGCTTCACCCTCCAGGTCGAGGGCAACGAAAAGCCGTGCTTCGTGGGCGACTCGGTGACGCGGGTCATGGCGCCCAGCAACTGACAGGAGCCAGTCTCCGCAGATTCAGTTCCGCTTCGCGTAATCGCCAATCTCGCCGAAGTCGACCATCACGCAAGCGTCTGGGCCAGAAACCTCGGCGTCGTGGCCTGGTGGGATAGCGACCACGTCACCGGCTTTAATTTCGGCCTCGGTTCCGTCGTCCATGAAGATGCGCATGCTGCCCGACAGCACGTAGCCGAAATGTGCCACCTGGCATGAGTCGGTGCCGGCGAGTGGCTTTACGTTCTCCGACCACTTCCAGCCTGGCTCGAAGGTGCCTTCAGCGACCGCGTGGCCGGCAAGCTGAACGACCTTTGCCTGGCCATTCCCCTCAAACGGACGGGTTTCATCAGGGGAGTCAAAGTTCTTGACCTCAGTTGCCATGAGGATTCCTCCATCGGTTGGCGTCTTGCTCCATATACCCGCCGTTCGTTGAGACAACCGCGGCACTTGGCGGTAACAGGCTGACGAACGCCTGCGGGGATGGCGCCCGCGGCCAGCCTGCCTGGCTGGCGGGGCGCCATCACGCCACAGGTCCCCTACTTGACGGTTAGCGTTCCTTCCATCCCCGCCTCACGGTGTCCAGGCACGGTGCAGAAGAAGGTGTAGCTGCCGGGCTTGAGGTCCACCGTGGTGGTGGTCTCGCCTTCGGTGATGAGTTCGGTGCCGCCGACCTCTTTGCCGCTGGAGTCTTCGAAGGCGACATCGTGCTGGAGCGGCTGGGGGTTGTCGAAATCGACCGTGACTTTGCCCGCTTCGGTGGCGGCGGTGTCGCTGCTGAATGCGAGCCCGCTTTCGGCAGCCGCGATCGCCAGGGTGGCGCCACCCGACGGTTTACCGCCGCCGGTAGTGCCGCTGCTTTCCGAAGTGGTTTCGCCGCCGCTGGTGGTGGAGTCGTCGCTGCTGCCGCAGGCGACGAGGGCAAGCGATGCCAGGGCGAGGGCAAATAGAGCCACTGCTTTGTTCATAACTGTCCTTTCCCGCGGGGACTGGTCAGACTGACTGTACCCGCATACGCAGCGGTTGCCGCCGGAGTTCAGCGGCCGTGGAACTCAGGCGTGCCGCCGCCGAAGAAGACCTCGACCCCGGCGCGCAGGTCCTCGGTGGCCATGCTGTCGGCGATTCCGTGGCGCTCCAGCTGCAGGTGCTCGGTGATGCTGTTCTCGATGCTGACGCCGCAGAGCAGTTTCGACATCCGCACGTAGTGGGGTGCCTTCGCGGCCAGCTCCTCGGCCTTCTCCCGCGCCGTTGTCATCAGCACCTCGGGCGGCACGACCTCGCGCACCAAGCCCTCTTCGCGCGCTTCGACAGCGGTCAGGTTGGGGTCTTCGAGCAGCAGCTCCAGGGCTCGGCTGGGCCCGACCACGCGCGGCAGGAAGTAGGTCATGCCGCCGTCGGGGGAGGCGCCGATGCGGCCGTAGGCGCAGGCGAAGAAGGCGTTCTCGGAGGCGATCCTGGTGTCGCAGGCGAGCGCCAGCGAGAAGCCGGCGCCGGCTGCCGGCCCGTTAACGGCGGCGATTACGGGGTAGGGGATCCGCCGCAGGTCGACGATGCCCTGGTGCAGCGCCTCGGCGCCGCGCCGCACGTCCGCCGGCAGGTCGATCTCATCCGATTCGACCCCTTTACGGAACCAGGTGATGTCGCCACCCGAGCAAAAGGCCTTGCCGGAGCCGGTGAGGATCAGCGCCCGTAGCGGCGCCTGGTCGGCAAGCCAGCCGAAGGCGACTGAGAACTCGGCGATCATCTCCGGGCTCATCGCGTTGAAGGCGTCGGGGCGGTCGAGGGTGAGGGTGCCGATCTCCCCGTCGATCTCGATCTTCATCGTCTTCAGCGCGGGGGTGCTCAGGGTCTGGCTGGTCATCTCGCTCTCCGTGTGTGTCTGGCGTGCCGATTGGCCGAGTGGCCAGGAGCCTACCCTTTGACCCGTGGCCGACGGCGGTGACAACGGCAGTCTTACGCGGGCGGAGCGGATTGCCCAGCAGCGCCGAGCGCTGCCCAATTCGCCCGGCGTCTATCTCTTCTACGAGACCGGCGGCGAGCTGCTCTATGTCGGCAAGGCGCGCTCCATCCGCAAACGGGTCGCCTCGCACTTCTCCGGTGGCGACAGCCGCCTCACTTCTCGCATCGATCGCATCGACACCCTCGTCACCGCGACCGAGGCCGAGGCACTGCTTGCCGAGCAGAGCTTCATCAAGCGCCACCGGCCGCGCTTCAACATCCGCCTCCGCGACGACAAGTCCTACCCGTACGTCTGCGTCAGCCTCGACGAGGACTACCCGCGCGTCTACTTCACCCGTGAGAAGCACCGGGCCCACCGCGCCTATTTCGGCCCCTTTTCCAGTGCCAAGCGGGTGCGCGAGACGCTCGACCTGCTCGGCAAGCTGTTCCAGTTCCGCACCTGCGAGGGGCCGGAGCCCGGCCGGCGCTCCGGCAGCCCCTGCCTCGACTACTACATCAAGCGCTGCGGGGCGCCCTGTGTGGGACACGTCAGCCGAGAGGAGTACCGGCGCAACATCGACGCGATCGTCGATTTTCTCTCCGGCCGCTACCGCCAGGTCGAGGTCGAGGAGCAGGGGAAAATGGAGACGGCGGCGACGGCGCAGGAATTCGAGCGCGCCGCCCTGCACCGTGATCGGCTCAAGGCGATCCGCTCGCTGTTCGAGCGCCAGCGGATCGCTGGCGGCACCGTCGGAACCGCCGACCTGATCGGCGTCGCGGTCGAGGGCGCCGACGCCAACGCCCAGGTCTTCCAGGTCCGCGACGGCATCCTCGCCGAGCGCCAGAGCTTCTACCTCGAGAACCAGGCCGAGCGCGACCACGCCGAGGTGGCGGAGGAGTTCATCGGCCAGTACTACTCGGCATCGCCGGCGATGCCGAAGACGATCGTCGTCGGTCCCTACCTGCGCGACCGCGTCGGGGTGATCGCCGAGGCGCTGAGCGAGCGCCGCGGCTCTCCGGTCGAGGTGCGGGCGGCCGAGCGCGGCGACAAGCGCCGCTTGCGCGAGCTGGCCGAGCGCAACGCCCGTCTGGCGCTCGACCAGGACCGGCTGCGGCGTGAGCATCGGCGGACTCGGCGGGTCGAGTCGTTGGCCTCACTGGGGGAGGCATTGGGGATGGACGAGCTACCGGTGCGGATCGAGGGTTTCGACATCTCCAATCTTGGCGGCGAGCACACCGTCGCCTCGATGGTCGTCTTCGAGGGCGGCGCGACGAAGAAGTCTGATTACCGGCGGTTCAAAGTCCGCGGCGACCTGCGCGTGGCGGGCGGCAACGGTGGTCCCGACGACTTCGCCTCGATGGAGGAGGTGCTGTCGCGGCGCATCGCCCGCTACATCGAACAGGCTGATCTCTCGCCGCACGACGGCAAGCGCGATGAGAGCTTTGCCTCACTGCCCTCACTGGTGATGATCGACGGTGGCAAAGGGCAGCTGGCGGCCGGGGTGCGGGCGCTGCAGCCCTTCATCGAGCGCGGGGTGACGGTGATCAGTCTCGCCAAGCGCTTGGAGGAGGTCTACCTGCCCGGCCGCTCGACGCCGCTCGACCTGGCGGCGAACTCGGAAGCGTCGAAGTTGCTGCAGCGGGTCCGCGACGAGGCCCACCGCTTCGCGATCGAGCATCACCGCGGCCGCCGCGACCGGGCGATGACCGGCTCGGTGCTCGACGAGCTGCCGGGCGTCGGTCCCGCCCGCAAGCGCGCCCTGTTGCGCCATTTCGGCACTCCGGAGCGGTTTCTCGCCGCCACCCGCGAGGAGCTCGAGGCGGTGCCCGGCCTGCCTGGCAAAGTAGGGCGCGAGATTCACGAGCAGCTCAACCGCACCAACTGAGGCGATGGCGACGGAGAAAGACAAGGGGCAGGACGGCGGCGGCGCTCGCCCCGGCGCCGAGATGACCCTGGTGCTGATCACCGGCCACTCCGGCGCCGGGAAGTCGGAAGCGATCGCTGCCTTCGAGGACGGCGGCTACTTCTGCGTCGACAACCTGCCGCCGCGGATGATCGACAGCCTCGGCGAGTTGTTCCGCCATGAGGGCAGCGGCGTCGAGTACGCGGCGGTCGTCTCCGACGTACGTGGCGGCGATTACTTCGAGGATTTGGTCCAGGTGCTTGAAGATCTCGAGGGTGCCGGCCTCGGTCCCAAGGTGCTGTTCCTCGAGGCCGACGAGGAGACGTTGCTCGACCGCTACAAGGAGACGCGCCGCCGCCACCCGTTGGCGCCCGACGGGCGGATCGTCGACGGGATCCGCGCCGAGCGCGAGCTGCTGGCGCCGCTGCGCGAGCGCGCCGACATGGTGATGGACACCAGCGACCTGACCGGGGCGGAGCTGCGGCGGCGAATCTCCGAAGAGATGCTGGGCCGCGAGGACGGCGGCAAGCTGGCCCTGACCCTGCTCACCTTCGGCTTCAAGAACGGGCCGCCGCGCGACGCCGATCTCACCCTCGACGTGCGCTTCCTCCCCAACCCCCACTACGTCGACGAGCTGCGGCCGATGACCGGCCTCGACGAGCAGGTCCGCGCCTACGTCGAGTCGGGGACCCAGGCGGGCGAGTTCTATGGCCGCCTGCTGCCGCTGCTCGAGTTCCTCGTCCCCGCCTACGTCAACGAGGGCAAGAGCCACCTGACGATCGCCGTCGGCTGCACCGGTGGCCGCCATCGTTCAGTCACCGTTGCCGACCGCATCCGGCGGGATCTGGCGAATCGTGATGACGTGATTGTTCGCATGAAGCACCGCGACGTTGATTTGGACTGAGCTGCGGGGGGTGGTGGTGGGGGCCGGCGGGGGCGGCC
>DASYLY010000055.1:0-27425 GCA_036009365.1 Solirubrobacterales bacterium | reverse complement strand
GTCCGAGAGACGTTGTCTGTGCGAAAACCGGACGCCGCGCGCGGGAGGGGCACCCGGCCCCTCCTCACAGGCACGCCCCCGGCTCGTTAGCTTCACGAGTCTGCTCTGGGGTGCGTATAGCGGACGCCAGAGCAGACTCGTGGTCTTCGCCACGCAAAAGCGACCGGCGGGTGCCGGTCGCTTTGCTGCGGGGTGGGGGTTGGGCTACGCGGCTAGGCAGTAGGCGTAGGCGGTGATGGTGGTGTCGCCGACGGCTCCGCTGCGGGCGTCGATGCGCCAGCCGTTGGCGCTGCGGTAGGTCGAGGTGAGGTGGACCTGGTAGAAGCCGGCGCTGCCGCCGCCGCTGATCACGACGGTGCCGGCCGGGCAGGCGACGCTGACGGTGGCGTTGTCGCCGCCTTTGATCTCGGTGCTGTTCGAGACCTGGACGAGCGGGGCGAGCTCGGCGGCGCGGACCGAGTCGGTTTGCAGCTCACTGGCGCCGACCGAGTCCGCCGCGATCTCACTGGCGCCGACCGAGTCGGGGCCGAGGTCGTTGGCGGTCAGCGACTGGTCGGCGACCTCGGAGGAGGTCACGGACGCGGCGCCGAGGTCACCGGCGGTGAGCGAATCCGGCGCGACCTCGGAGGTACCGACAGCGTTCTCGGCGATCTCGTCCGAGTTGACCGAGTTGGCGCCGAGGTCGGCGGCGGTCAGGGACTCGTCGGCGACCTTGGCCGAGTTGACCGCGTTGTCGCGGAGATCAATGGTGCGCACGGTGCCGTCGACGATGTGAGCCGAGCGGACCGTGTTTTTACCGACTGCTGCGAAGGCGGTCCCGGCGAGGGCCAGGAACAGCGCCACGCAGCTGACGACGAGGGCGGGGGAGATGCGGAATGAGCGGGTCTTGCTGGTCATCGGAGAGTCCTTTCGTTGGGTTGTAAATCCGATGACGCAAGCTTCGAATCGATCCCGCTTTCTCTCTACGGACCCAAGGGGTGGACCTCTTCACCCCCCTGACGTGGGGGAGGGACGGGGTGCCCTCCCGCTTGCTGGGGTTTTCGCCGGTCGCACCACGGCCTTCCGAGAGAGGTGGTCTGTGCGAAAACCAAGACGCCGCGCGCGGGAGGGCACCCCGTCCCTCCTTCAAGATCCGGGGGAGCTTCGGTCCCCAAGCGCTTACGGGACGAGCCCCGGGTTGATCCTCGCTTGGGAAGCTTCAAGCCCACCGGGGTTGAGCTTGCGAGCGCTGCCCCTGAGCTTTGAGCTTCGGAGCCACTAGCGGTGGGGCGTCGCCCTTGAGCACTTGAGCTTTGTGGGGATGCGGGCCTTGAAGGGAGTCGGGTGGCCCCTCCTGGGGGCGGCGTCATGGTTTTCGCACAGATCACTGGCGAGAGCGGTGGCGCGATCGGCGAAAATCCCAGCCCCCAGGAGGGGCCACCCGACTCCCCCCACGATTCGGGTTAGATTCCCCCCATGCCCACCACCAAGAAGGTCTGCATCATCGGAGCAGGCAGTTCTGGAATCACCGCCTGCCAAGTCCTCAACGCCCGCGGCATCCCCTTCGACTGCTTCGAGAAGGGCTCTCAGATCGGTGGCAACTGGCGCTTTGAAAACGACAACGGGATGTCGTCGGCTTACCGGTCGTTGCACATCAACACGTCGCGGCGGGTGATGGCCTTCGAGACGTTCCCGATGCCGGACGATTACCCCGACTATCCGGATCACTTCCAGATGGCCGCCTACTTCGACGAATACGCCGATCACTTCGGGCTGCGGGAGAAGATTCGCTTTCGGACCGAGGTGCTCAGTGCGCAGCCGGTCGACGGTGAGTGGGAGGTCACGGTCGAGAACGCGGAGGGTGGCCGTGAGACGATGCGCTACCGCGCCGTTCTGGTCGCCAACGGCCACCTCTGGGACCCCCGCTGGCCAGAACCGGCCTTCCCGGGTGCCGAGGAGTTCAGCGGTGAGCAGCTGCACGTCCACCATTACCGCGAGCCCGACGTGCTGCGGGGCAAGCGGGTGCTGGTGCTGGGTATCGGCAACTCGGCCGCCGACGTCGCCGTCGAGTCCTCGCGGATCGGCGATGCGACCTTCCTGGCGATGCGCCGCGGCGCTTACGTCCTGCCCAAGTACATGAACGGAAAACCGCTCGACGAGACTTCGTCGCCGCTCACGTCGATGGTGCCGCTCTCGGTCCAGCGATTCGTCGGCATGCGGATGCTGGGCGTCGCCGCCGGCGAGATGACCACCTACGGCCTCCCCGAGCCCGACCACAAGCTGTTCGAGGCGCACCCGACGATCTCCTCGGAGCTGCTGCCCCGCATCGGCCACGGCGACATCGTGGTGAAGCGCAACATCGATCGCTTCGCGGGCGGGCGCACGGTCCGCTTCGTCGACGGCAGCGAGGAGGAGATCGACCTCGTCATCTACTGCACCGGCTACAAGATGACCTTCCCCTTCTTCGAGCCGGAGGTTTTCTCCGCACCCGACAACCGGTTGCCGCTCTACCGCCGGGTCGTCTCGGTCGAGCGGCCCGGTCTCTTCTTCATCGGTTTCATCCAGCCGCTGGGGCCGGTCATGCCGCTGGCCGAGGCCCAGGCCACCTGGGTGGCGGATCTGCTCAGCGGCCGCGCTGCGCTACCGGCGGCGGCGGAGATGCAGCGGGATATCGCGACGGAAGAAGAGAAGATGCGGAAGCGCTTCGTTGCCTCTAAGCGTCATACCATCGAGGTCGACTTCTATCCGTATCTGCGCGAGATCCGGCGCGAGCGAAAGCTGGCTGCGAAGCGGGTCTGACCACGCGGGTTCGCCCACCGGGTGGGCAGGAGGGAAGCGGCATCGCGGCGCCACCGCCATGGGGGCCACGCCGCGGCCCGCGTGGCTTTTGGGGGTGCGGATGTCGCTTGGAGCCGCCGCCGTCATCCGCTGCGGCGTCCGGCTCGGGCGTCTGCCTGCTCGCCCACCAGACCAGCCACAGGGCTGCGAATACAGGGATCTTCAAGACGACCAGCAGGAAGAAGATCGGCCAGAAACCCGTCACCAGACGAAGTCTAGAGACTGCGTGACCAGGCCAGCAACGCTTCGGTCTGGGCCTCCTCGAGGCCGACGCCGGACTCGGTCGGGACCAGCAGAGTCGGCTCGCTGCGCCCGCGGGCCCACTCGTAACAGCTCTCGTCGAGACTGTCGTCGATCCAGGCAACCGCCATCCCCTGTACGAACCCGTCGAGGGGCGCCAGCTTCCAGTGAGCCGAGCCAAAGCGAGCCGACCCCTCGAACGAGAGATACGGAAGTTCCGGCAGCCCCAGCAGATGCGGCAGATAGTCGTTAGCGCGCGCCTCCCACCCAGTCGCCCAAATCAGGTCGAAGCTCTCGGATAGCCGCTGCAACCGCTCACCAGCAGCAAGCGAAACACAATGCACCGTCCCATCGATCAACTCAAACCGCGCCACCTCCGGCGCCGGCGGCTCGTCATACCCAAAGAGGCTGATCACCCCATCAACATCAACGGCAAGAATCGGTTTCGTCATGCCAAGGAATCTATAGAGGCGCGAAGGGCGTGGCTGGCAAGGACGCAGGGAGTGAGGCGAGGGGAGCGCACTGACAAGTGCGTGACCCGACCCGAACGACTGAGGACACCGCCAGGCGCGGCCTTCGCGCCTCTACCAGCGGTAGTGGGCGAATGCCTTATTGGCTTGTGCCATGCGGTAGATGTCGTCCTTCCGCTTCCAGGCACTGCCCTGCTGCTGATTGGCATCGAGGATCTCACTGGCGAGACGCTCGGCCATCGAGTACTCGCGGCGAGCGCGAGCGAAGTGGACCAGCCAGCGCACCGCAAGGGTGCGGGCTCGACGGGAGGGAACCTCGACCGGGACCTGGTAGGTCGCGCCGCCGACACGGCGGGAGCGGACCTCGAGCACGGGCGTGAGGTTTTTGATCGCGGCCTCGAGCGTCTCGACCGGATCCTCACCGGTGCGCTCGCCGACGATCGCAAGGCTGTCGTAGACGAGCCGCTCGGCCAGGGACTTCTTGCCGTCGCTCATCACTTTGTTGATCAGCTGCTGGACGAGCCGGTTGCGGTAGCGCGCGTCGGGCTCGACAGGACGAATCTGGGCTGCGGATCGACGCGGCATCAGGAAGCCTTGACGCCGTATCGGGAGCGGGCTTGCTTGCGATCGGAGACGCCGGCGGCATCGAGGGTGCCGCGGACGACCTTGTAGCGGACGCCCGGCAGATCCTTGACGCGACCACCCCTGATCAGCACGACCGAGTGCTCCTGCAGGTTGTGACCCTCGCCGGGGATGTAGGTCGTGACCTCCATCCCGTTGGTCAGCCGCACACGCGCGATCTTGCGCAGAGCCGAGTTCGGCTTCTTCGGCGTGACCGTAGCGACGCGAGTGCAGACGCCGCGCCGCTGCGGGGCGGCTACGCTCTTCTTGCGACCCTGGCCTGACTTGAGGCCTGGCGTCGTGGTCTTCTTCTTCGGGCGCTTGCGGCCCTTCCTGACAAGTTGATTGGTATTCGGCACGGCCGCGCATAGTAGAGCAGTCCGCCAATGACCAGCCCCGTCGCTGCCGCGAGCTCGGCGTAGAAGCCGTCGCTGAGCACTGCCTTGGCGCCCGTGAAGCGGACCGATTGGGTGCTCTCGTCGAGTCCGGCGGGCATGTCGATGAGGAGAATGACGGCGAGGCAGAGGAGGCCCAGCGCAGCGACGACGAGCCCGAGGCTGCGACGTCTGGCCCGCACCGCCAGCACCCCGAGGACGGCGGCGAGCAGGGCAACCGGGATCAGCAGGTAGCTGTGGGCGTCGCCGGCCGCCTTGGTGCCGACGGTCGGCGGCTGGGCAGCGTCGGGCAGACCGGCGTAGCCAGGCTGGCCGATCTCGACCGCGCGGTAGTCGATGAACTGGGAGACGATCAGGCAGGCCGCGGCCAGCACGATGACGGTGCCGATGGCCCGCCCCGGAGTCGCGATCGCGCTGGCCCGGGTCGAGGCGCGCACGGCGCCGGCGCAAACGCGCCGCGTCCAGCGGTCGCCCGAGTCGAGCCGGCGGAACAGCCACGCCCCGCCCGCCCGCAGCGCTCGCCGCTCGGTCCAAGCGCCGGCGCGCTTAATTCGCAGCCATAGCCATACAGCCTTTGGTCGCGCCCAGATCTCGAGGCGCACCAGCGGCGGGTGGGCTCGCTCGAGCGCCCGGTTGGCCGTCCGATCTGCCTTTCGCGTCCACTTTCCGGGCATCGCCAGAGCCGGGCGGATGCGCTGCCGTGCCGCTGCTATCATCGCCCGTCGCTCAGGCAGTTTTGTACTTGCAGCACGCTTCGCCGGGCCCGCTGGGGCCTTTTTTTTGCGCTGGTTCTGGTTCTTCCGCTTCAAAACGACAACCCTCACCCTACGGATATGCCAAGAAGCTTTTCTTTAGAGAAAACCCGCAACATCGGGATCATGGCGCACATCGACGCCGGTAAGACGACGACGACCGAGCGCATCCTCTATTACACGGGCCGCACCCACAAAATGGGTGAGGTCCACGAGGGCGCCGCCGTGATGGACTGGATGGAGCAGGAGCAGGAGCGCGGGATCACGATCACCTCCGCTGCGACCGCCTGCGAGTGGAAGGGTCACCGGATCAACATCATCGATACGCCCGGCCACGTTGACTTCACGGTCGAGGTCGAGCGCAGCCTGCGCGTCCTCGACGGCGCGGTTGCCGTCTTCGACGCCGTCGCCGGCGTCGAGCCGCAGTCGGAGACCGTCTGGCGTCAGGCCGACAAGTATTCGGTCCCACGCTTCGCCTACATCAACAAGATGGACCGCACCGGCGCCGACTTCTTCAATGCGGTCGAGACGATGAAGGACCGGCTCGGCGCCAACCCGCTGCCGATCCAGCTGCCGATCGGCAGCGAGGGTGACTTCAAAGGCGTCGTCGACCTGGTCGAGATGAAAGCGATGGTCTGGACCGACGAGCTCGGCGCCGAATACGAAGCGATCGAGATCCCCGAGGATCTGCGCGAGCAGGCCGAGGAATACCGGACGCAGCTGATCGAGGCCTGCGCCGACTACGACGACGAGCTGATGGAAGCGTATCTCGGCGAAGAGGAGATCCCGCACGGGCGGATCGCCAAGTCCCTGCACCGCGCCTGCCTCGACACCAAGGTGACGCCGGTGCTCTGCGGCTCCTCCTTTAAGAACAAGGGCGTGCAGCCGCTGCTTGACGCTATCGTCGAGCTGCTGCCTTCACCGCTGGAGGTGCCGCCGGTTGTCGGAGAGGTACCTGCTGCCAAGGGCGAGGACGAGCCAACCCAGGCCGAGCGCCCCGCCGACGACAGCGCCCCCTTCGCCGCCCTCGCCTTCAAGATCATGACCGACCCCTACGTCGGCAAGCTCACTTACTTCCGCGTCTACTCGGGCAAGCTCGAGGCCGGCGGCCGCGTCCTCAACGTCGCCAGCGGCAAGACCGAGCGCATCGGCCGGCTGCTGATGATGCACGCCAACAGCCGCGAGGAGATCGAGGAGGTCTACTCCGGCGACATCTGCGCCGGCGTCGGCCTCAAGCAGACCAGCACCGGCGACACGCTCGCCGCTCCCGACGCGCCGATCGCGCTCGAGAGCATCGAATTCCCGGAGACGGTGATCGCGGTCGCGATCGAGCCCAAAACCAAGGCCGACCAGGAGAAGATGGGCACCGCCCTGCAGCGCCTCGGTGAGGAGGATCCGACCTTCAGGATCGAATCCGACGAGGAAACCGGCCAGACCCTGATCCACGGGATGGGCGAGCTTCACCTCGAGGTGATCGTCGACCGGATGCTGCGCGAGTTCAAAGTCGACGCCAACGTCGGCAAGCCCCAGGTCGCCTACCGCGAGACGATCCGCAAGCGGGTCGAGAAGGTCGTGGCGCGCTTCGTCCGCCAGACCGGTGGCCGCGGCCAGTTCGGCCACGTCGTCATCAACCTTGAGCCCGCCCCCGGCGAGGGCTTCGAGTTCGTCAACAAAATCAAGGGGGGAGTCATCCCCGGTGAATTCATCGGCCCCGCTGAGCAGGGGATGAAAGAGGCGCTGGAAAACGGCGTCAAGGCCGGCTACCCGATGGTCGACGTCAAAGTCGAACTCGTCGACGGCTCCTACCACGACGTCGACTCCTCGGAGATGGCCTTCAAAATCGCCGGCTCGATGGCGATCCAGGAGGGAGCTCGCAAGGCCAACCCAGTCCTGCTGGAGCCGGTGATGTCGGTTGAGGTGGTCACCCCCGAGGATTTCCTCGGCGACGTAATCGGCGACCTCTCCCGCCGCCGCGGCAAGGTGCAAGGCCAGGAGCAGCGCGGCAACGCGCTCGCGGTCAGCGCTTACGTGCCGCTCGGCGAGATGTTCGGCTACGCCACTGACCTTCGTTCCTCGACCCAGGGACGCGCCACCTACACGATGCAGTTCGAGCGCTACGAGGAGGTTCCGGCCAGCATCGCCGAGGAAATCGTTGAGGGTGAGCCGGTGGCCTCCTAGGCCCAATCAGCGACGGGACACGCATCTGGCTATATTTCCCAGGTTCGCCCGCAGGCAGGGGAGAATTTCCTGTCAAGCAAAGTCTTCAAACTCAAGCAGCTACACCAGACAGAACACGACTTCGAAAGGTAGAACGGAGAGAGATGTCTAAGGAGAAGTTCGAGCGCGATAAGCCGCACGTGAATGTCGGCACCATTGGTCATATCGACCACGGCAAGACGACGCTGACGGCCGCGATCACCCAGACGCTCTCAACCGTGGGCGGGGCTGAAGCGCAGAGCTTCGCCGAGATCGACAACGCTCCGGAGGAGAAGGAGCGTGGGATCACGATCGCGACCTCCCACGTCGAGTACCAGACCGAGAACCGGCACTACGCCCACGTCGACTGCCCGGGCCACGCCGACTACGTCAAGAACATGATCACCGGCGCCGCCCAGATGGACGGGGCAATCCTGGTCGTCTCCGCCGCCGACGGCGTCATGCCGCAGACCCGCGAGCACATCCTGCTCGCCCGTCAGGTCAACGTCCCGCACGTGGTCGTCTTCCTCAACAAGGTCGACCAGGTCGATGACGACGAACTGATCGAGCTGGTCGAGGAGGAGGTCAAGGAACTTCTCGACGAGTACGACTTCCCGGGCGAGGAGACCCCGATCATCAAGGGCTCGGCGCTGAAGGCGCTGGAAGGCGACGAGGAGGCCCAGAAAGCCGTCTTCGAGCTGGCCGCGGCCCTCGACTCCTACATCCCGGAGCCGGTCCGCGAGCTCGATAAGCCCTTCCTGATGCCGATCGAGGACATCTTCTCGATCACCGGCCGCGGCACCGTTGCCACCGGCCGCATCGAGCAGGGGATCGTCAACACCGGCGACGAGGTCGAAATCGTCGGTATCCACACCGAGACGAGCAAAACCGTCGTCACCGGCGTCGAGATGTTCCGCAAGATCCTCGACGAGGGTCAGGCCGGCGACAACATCGGCGCCCTCCTGCGCGGTACCAAGCGCGAGGAGATCGAGCGCGGCCAGGTTCTCTGCAAGCCCGGCTCGATCACGCCGCACACCAAGTTCAAAGCGGAGGTCTACTGCCTGAAGAAGGAGGAGGGCGGCCGTCACACGCCGTTCTTCTCGGGCTACCGGCCGCAGTTCTACTTCCGCACCACCGACGTGACCGGAATCGCCAACCTCCCCGAGGGGACCGAGATGGTGATGCCCGGAGACAACGTCGAGATGACGATCGAGCTGATCCAGCCGATCGCAATGGATCAGGGCCTGCGGTTCGCCATCCGCGAGGGTGGCCGCACCGTCGGCTCGGGAGTCGTCGCCGAGATCATCGAGTAGACGACCCACGCGAGGGCGGGCCCGATGCCCGCCCTTTCGCCGCCGAAGTACGGCGGGACAACTGCAAGGACATACGACCGGGGCGGCGCCCCACCTACTGGGGCCCCGCCCTTATTGCGCGGTAAGAGCGACAAGAGAAAGACAAGAGAGAGCAGCGATCAAGTGGCAGCCATAGCCGCACAAAAAATCCGAATCCGACTGAAGGCGTACGACCACGACGCCATAGATCGGGCTGCTCGCGAGATCGTCGAGACGGCCGAGCGCACCGGCGCCACTGTCTCCGGCCCGGTGCCGCTGCCGACCGAGAAAAACGTCTACTGCGTGATCCGCTCTCCCTTCGTGGACAAGGACTCGCGCGAGCACTTCGAGATCCGCACCCACAAGCGGCTGATCGACATCCTCCAGCCTTCGCCGAAAACCGTCGACTCTCTGCAGCGCCTCGACTCGCTGCCGGCGGGCGTCGACATCGAGATCCGGCTCTAGGTCATGGCGGCGATCCTCGGCAAGAAGCTAGGCATGACGCAGGTCTTCCGCGAGGACGGCAGCGTCATCCCCGTGACTGTGATCGAGGCTGGCCCCTGCAAGGTCACCGCCGTCCGTGAGGACGAGCGCGACGGCTACTCCGCTGTGCAGCTCGCCTACGACGAGGTCAAGAAGGGCAAGTTGAGCAAGGCCGAGGAGGGTCACACGAAGAAGGCCGGGGCGCCGCCGATGCGCCACCTGGTCGAGTTCCGCGACGAGCATCTCGGCGCCGAGGAGAGCCCGAAGATCGGCGACGACGTCACCGTTTCCTCCTTCGAGGCAGGCCAGAAGGTCAAAGTCGCGGGCATCTCGATCGGTAAGGGCTTTCAGGGCGGGATCAAGCGCCACAACTTCAGCCGCGGGCCTGTTAGCCACGGCTCGCACAACGTCCGCGCGCCGGGCTCGATCGGCGCCAGCACCTTTCCCGCTCGCGTCTTCAAAGGGATGCGCATGCCCGGCCAGATGGGCAATAAGCGCATCACCCAGCGCGGGCTCGAGATAGCCGACGTCGACTCCGAGCGCAACCTGCTGCTGATCAAGGGATCCATTCCCGGCGCCCGCAACGGTGTCGTGGAGGTGCGGACCGATGGCTAAAGCTGCCGTGCTCGGCAAGACCACCAAGGCCGATCTGCCGAAAGATCTCTTCGCCGAGCCCTTCCACCAGTCGCTGGTGTACGAGGCCGCTCGTGCCGATATGGCTTCGCGGCGCCGTGGCACCGCCTCGACCCTGACCCGTGGCGAGGTTGCCTTCACGACCGCCAAGGCCTGGCGCCAGAAGGGCACCGGCCGCGCTCGCGTCGGCTCGCTCGGCGTCCCCAACCGCTTCGGCGGTGGCGTCGCCTTCGGCCCGAAGCCGCGCCATTACACGGTCAAGGTCAACCGCAAAGCCCGCCGTCGGGCAATGCGGGCTGCCCTCTCGGTTCACGCCGAGCGGGACAGCGTTGCCGTTCTCGACGCCGCCGCCTTCGAGACTCCTTCGACCAAAGGCGCCGCCACGGCACTGGCAAAATGGGGCGCCAAGAATCCGATCCTGATCGTGCTCACGGCCGATGAGATCGGCGCCCAGAAGAGCTTTCGCAACATCCCCCGCACGACTGTCCTCGAGGTTGGGGCAGCCGGGGTCGCCGACGTGATCGGCGCTGCGGCGATCGTCATCTCCGAGACCGCTCTGAAGGCGCTCGAGGAGAGGTTGAGCTGATGGACGCGCGCACGATTTTGATCCGCCCGGTGATCTCGGAGAAGAGCTACGCCCTGATCGCCGAGGGCAAGTACACCTTCCGGGTCGACGACCGTGCCCACAAGACCCAGATCGCCCAGGCGGTCAAGGAGGTCTTCGGGGTCGAGGTCGCCGCGGTACGGACCTCGAAGGTGCGCTCGAAGCCGAAGCGCCGTGGCCTCTCGAAAGGCCGCACCCGCGCTTGGAAGAAGGCGATCGTCCAGCTCGCCCCGGGCGAGCGAATTGAGCTGTTCGAGGGCGCCGAGACCGCCTAGGGGTCGAACTTATGCCGAATCGCAAAACCAAACCGACCAGCCCAGGGCGACGCTTCGCCACCTATCCGCTGCGTGAGCAGCTGACCGCCTCGGAGCCTGAGCGCAAGCTGACCGAGGGACTGCGCAAGTCCGGTGGCCGCAACGTCAACGGCCGGGTCACCGCCCGTCACCGTGGCGGCGGTGCCAAGCGGCGCTACCGCCAGATCGACTTCAAGCGACTTAAGGACGGGGTCCCCGCCAAGGTGGCGACGATCGAGTACGACCCCAACCGCAGCTGCTACATCGCCTTGATCCACTACGCCGACGGCGCCAAGAGCTACATCCTCGCCCCGGCCCAGCTATCGGTCGGCGACACGGTCCAGTCCGGCCCCGGCGCCGACATCAAACCCGGCAGTGCGATGGCGCTGAGCCAGATGCCGACCGGCACGATCGTCCACAACGTCGAGATGGTGCCCGGCCAGGGCGGCAAGCTCGGCCGCGCCGCTGGCACCGCGATCCAGCTGGTCGCCAAGGAGGGTGAGATGGTCACCCTGCGCCTGCCCTCCTCGGAGATGCGGCTGGTGCGCGCCGATTGCCGCGCCACCATCGGCAACCTCTCCAACGCCGAGCACCAGAACATGAAGATCGGCAAGGCCGGTCGCAGCCGTCACAAGGGCAAGCGCCCGCAGACGCGCGGCGTCGCGATGAACCCCGTCGACCACCCGCACGGTGGTGGCGAGGCGCACCACACGCCCGGCGGCCACCCTGTCACCCCCTGGGGCAAGCCGACGCTCGGCTACCGGACCCGTAAGAAGGGCAAGCAGTCCGACCGTTACATCGTGCGCGGCAGGCGCCGCGGGAAGAAGAAGGGCCGCTAATGGGACGTTCGACGAAAAAGGGCCCGTGGGTCGAAGAGCGGTTGATGGCACGCATCAACGCGATGAACGACGCCGGTAAAAAACAGATGACGAAAACGTGGTCGCGGACTTCGACCGTCTTCCCGGAGATGGTCGGTCATACGATCGCCGTTCACGACGGCCGCAAGCACGTCCCGGTCTTCATCTCGGAGTCGATGGTCGGCCACAAGCTCGGCGAGTTCGCTCCCACCCGCACCTTCCGCTCCCACTCCGGCACCGGCAAGGGCGACTGATCATGGCTGACGAGAAAAAAGACTCCAAAGCCAAAGCAGCGAAAAAAGATTCGAAAGCCGCCGCGAAAAAACCGGCGAAAAAAGCTGCTGCGAAAAAAGAGTCCGCGCCGAAAAAGGCTGCGGCCAAAAAAGACGCTCCCAAAAAAGCTGCGAAAGCAAAAAAAGAGCCGGCGAAGAAAGCCGCTCCGAAAGCGAAGCCTGCGCCCCCAGTGGTCCGCGCCAGCGCTCGCTTCGTCCGCGTCGCTCCGCGCAAGGCCCGCCTGGTCGCCGATCAGGTCCGCGGCCTGCACATCGAAAGCGCCCGCGCCCTGCTGCAGTTCTCGCCGCGCGGTGCCGCCGAGGACATCCGCAAGCTGATCGATTCGGCCGCGTCGAACGCCGAGAACAACCATGACCTCGATGCCGAGGAGATGCGCGTCACGACGATCACCGTCGACGAAGGCCCGACGCTGAAGCGTTTCCGGCCTCGGGCGCAGGGACGGGCGACCCCGATCCATAAGCGAACCAGCCACATCGCCGTGGCACTTACCCCGGTGGAGGACTAGGCAATGGGACAGAAGATCCACCCCGAGGGTTTCCGCGTCGGCTACATCCACGACTGGAAGTCGAACTGGTTCGCGGAGAAAAACTTCGGCGACCTCCTGCAGGAGGACCTGAAGATCCGCGACCACATCGTCAACAAGCTTTCTCATGCCGGGCTCTCGGACATCACGATCGAGCGCCGCGGCGAGGTCGCCGTCGATATCCACACCGCCCGTCCCGGCATCGTGATCGGCAAGTCGGGCAGCGAAGTCGACGCCCTGCGCAAGGAGCTGCACAAGCTCACCGGCAGCCCGGTGAAAGTGAATATCCGCGAGGTCAAGCGCCCCGAGCTCGATGCCAAGCTGGTCGCCCAGTCGATCGCCGAGCAGCTGCAGAACCGGGTTGCCTTCCGCCGCGCGATGAAACGCGCTCTCACCTCGGCGATGCGCTCGGGCGCCAAAGGCGTGAAGGTCCAGGTCTCCGGCCGCCTCGGCGGTGCCGAGATGGCTCGGACCGAAGGCTATTCCGACGGTCGCGTGCCGCTGCACACGCTGCGCGCCGACATCGACTACGGCTTTTTCGAGGCGCGCACGACGACCGGTCGAATCGGCGTCAAATGCTGGATCAACAAGGGCGAGGTAATGCCCGAGGGCTTCCGTGCCGAGCAGACCGACAACGAGCCGCCGCCGCCACAGCGTGGACGTGGTGGCAATCGTCCCGGCGGAGACCGCGGCGGCCGGGGCCCCGGCGGGGACCGTGGCGGTCGTTCCGGCGGCAGGCCCGGCGGAGACCGCGGCGGACGCGGGGGAGGTGGTCGCTGATGCTGATGCCGAAACGGGTCAAGCACCGCAAACAGATGCGCGGCCGGATGCGCGGCAACACCAAGGGCGGCAGCACCGTCGCCTTCGGCGAGTACGGGCTGAAGTCGCTCGATCGCGGCTGGATCACCAACCGCCAGATCGAGGCCGCTCGTATCGCGATGACCCGCAAGATCAAACGTGGCGGCAAGGTCTGGATCAACGTCTTCCCCGACAAGCCCTATACGAAGAAGCCCGCCGAGACGCGGATGGGCTCGGGCAAGGGCAACCCCGAGGGCTGGGTCGCCGTCGTCAAGCCGGGCAAGGTGATGTTCGAGCTGGCGGGCGTCCCCGAGGATCTGGCGCGCGAAGCGCTGCGCCTGGCCGGGCACAAGCTCCCGGTGAGAACCAAATTCGTCGTCCGCGAGGGGGCCGAGGGCTGATGAAGCCGGCCGATGCGCATAACCTCAAAGACGGCGAGCTGGTGACGAAACTGCTCGACGCCAAGCAGGAGGCCTTCAACCTGCGCTTCCGCCACGCCACCGGAGAGCTGGAGAACACCGCCCGCCTCCGTGGCGCCAAGCGGGACATCGCGCGGTTGCTGACTATTGCGCGCGAGCGTGGGATCGACGTAGAGAAAGAGCTGAGACGAGCATGAGCGACGACCAAACGAAAAACGATTCGGTAGACAAGCCCCAGGACGAGAGCCCGGACGCCTCGGCAGCGGGTCCTGTCGCCGAGGGTGACTCCCCGGCTCACCCGCCGGAGAGCTCACCCTCGACGCCACCCGCTGAGGAGACGGCCGAGGGGACGAGTGACGAGGCCCCGGTCGCCGAGGAGGCTTCTTCTGATGACGCTCCTGCCGCCGAGGAGGCTTCTTCTGGTGGGGCTCCCCCGGCTAAAGCTGCTCCTGCTGCTGAGCCTGATCCGGAGGACGATCTTCCTTGGAAGGAGCGCAAGCGGCTGCAGCGCTCGCGGAAGCCGCATCAGGCTGGGCCGCAGCTCAGCGTCGAGGAGCGGATTGCCAAGCGGGCGCAGGAGCGGAAGGCGAAAGCCGGATCGCGGCGCAAGCAGCGGGCCGACACGAAGGCGGAGCATTCGGCCGGTAGCGGTACGCCGCGCGCCGAGCGCGAGGCCAACGCCGCCAAGGTACGGCAGGGGATCGTCGTCTCCGACAAGGGGAACAAATCGATCACCGTCCGCATCGACATCGCCCGTCGTCACCCGACTTACGAGAAGATCGTCCGCCGCTCACGCACCTTGCACGCTCACGACGAGCGCAACGAAGCCGGCGAGGGCGACGTCGTGCGCATCGTCGAGACCCGTCCTCTCTCCAAGACCAAGCGTTGGCGCCTGGTCGACGTCGTCGAGAAGGCGAGGTAGGCAAGTGATTCAGCAAGAGTCGAGGCTGAAGGTCGCCGATAACTCGGGTGCGCGAGAGATCCTCTGCATCCGCGTCAAGGGCGGCTCCCACCGCCGTTACGCCAGCGTCGGCGACGTCATCACCGCCACCGTCAAATCGGCGAGCCCGCAGGGCAGCGTTCGCAAGGGCGAGGTCGTCCAGGCGGTTGTCGTGCGTACTCGCAAGCCGCTCGGCCGTCCCGACGGCACCTACATCTCCTTCGACGAGAACGCCGCCGTGCTGATCGATCCCGCCAGCAACAACCCGCGCGGGACCCGCATCTTCGGCCCGGTCGGGCGCGAACTCCGCGACCGCAACTTCATGAAAATCATCTCGCTCGCCCCCGAGGTCCTCTGATGGCGAAGTCGATGCGCATCCGCACCGATGACCAGGTCGTCATCACCGCCGGCAAGGATGCCGGCAAGACCGGCCGGGTCGTTCGTACCGAGCCGAAAAAGCGGCGCGTCTACGTCGAGGGTCTGAACATCATCAAGCGCCATGAGCGGCCACGCTCCAGCGGCGATATGAAAAACGCCCAGGCTGGCGGCATCATCGAGAAGGAGGGGCCGATCAACGTCTCCAACGTGATGTTGCTCGATCCCAAAGGCAACAAGCCGACCCGAGTCGGCATCCGCGAGAACAGCGCTGGCAAGCGAGTCCGGTACGCCAAGAGCAGCGGAACGGCGATCGACTGATGGAGGCAACCGCGACCACCACTTCCCAGGCGGCACCGCCGCCACGCCTGCGCGAGCGCTACGAGCAGGAGATCCTGCCGGCGCTGACGCAGAAGTTCGGCTACTCGACGCCGATGCAAGCACCCCGCCTGCTCAAGATCACCCTCAACATGGGCCTTGGTCAGGAGAAACAGGACAAGCGCTCCTTCGAAGCCGCTCAGGGTCAGCTGGCCCTGATCGCCGGTCAGCAGCCGAGCGTGCGGCGGGCTCGCAAGTCGATTGCTTCCTTCAAGGTCCGCGAGGGAATGCCGGTCGGCGTCTCAGTGACGCTGCGCCGGGCCCGGATGTGGGAGTTCCTCGACCGCTTCTGCTCGATCGCGGTGCCGCGCATCCGCGACTTCCGCGGACTCAATCCCCGCTCCTTCGACGGCCGCGGTAACTACTCGATGGGCGTCAAGGAGCAACTGATCTTCCCGGAAATCGATTACGACTCGGTCGACGTGGTTCGCGGCCTTGACGTTACGATCACGACCTCGGCAGCGACCGATGTCGAAGCTTTCGAGTTGCTGCTGGGTCTCGGTATGCCCTTCGCCGAGGAGGGCCGTCCTGGCAAGGCCGCCAAGGCCGAGGCGGAGGCCGAGGCCGAGGAGGAGCAGCGCAAAGAGGAGGCTCGCCTCAAAGCCGAGGCTGAGCAGGCCGCGCTCGAGCAGCTGAAAGAGGAGAACCCCGAGGCCTACGCCAAGCCCGAGAGCGACGAGGGCGAGAGCGAGGCCGAGGGTGGAGACGACGACGGGGCGGACGCTCCCGCCGGCGAGGAGAATTCAGAGGATGGCTAAGACTTCACAGAAGGTCCGTCAGGGCCGTAAATCCAAGTTCAAGAGCCGCGAATACAACCGCTGCCGCCGCTGCGGCCGGCCGCGTGCCTACTACCGCAAGTTCGGCCTCTGCCGGATCTGTCTGCGCGATGCCGCGCACGAGGGGTACATCCCCGGTATGACCAAGTCGAGCTGGTAGGACCAGAAAATGCTTACTGACCCGATTGCCGATTACCTGACCCGCATCCGCAACGCGATCCGCGCCGGCCACGACGAGGTGGAGATCCCCTCCTCGGGCTTGAAGCTGGAGATGTCGCGGATCCTCAAGGAGCAGGGCTACATCAAGGACTTCGCCCGCAAGCCCGCCGCGGTCGGCGAGGCGATCAAGATCGACCTCAAGTACACGGAGGACCGCCGCCCGGTGATCCTCGGCATCGAAAGGGTCTCCCGTCCCGGCCGCCGTCGTTACGTCGACCACAAACACGTCCCGCGCGTCTTCGGCGGCACCGGAACCGCCATCGTCAGCACCTCGGCGGGCGTGATGACCGGCCACGAAGCGAAGTCGAAGGGCGTCGGCGGCGAGGTAGTCGCCTACATCTGGTGATAGTCGCATGAGCCGAATCGGAAGAAAACCAATCCCTGTTCCCGAGGCCGTCACGGTCGACATCTCCCCTGGGAGCGTCGCTGTCAAAGGCCCCAAGGGCGAGCTGACCCAGGGCTACTCGCAGGAGATGGCGGTCGAGCAGGCCGAGGGGGTCGTCACGGTCGCCCGACCGACCGACCGCGGTGACCACCGGGCTCTGCACGGCCTCACCCGCAGCCTGATCGCGAACATGGTCGAGGGCGTCACCGAGGGCTTTGAGAAGCGCCTGGAGATCCAGGGTGTCGGCTATCGCGCGGCGTTGAAAGGCAAGAACCTCGAGCTGGCGCTCGGCTACTCACACCCGGTTTCGATCGACGCTCCCGATGGCATCGAGTTCGAGGTTCCGCAGCCGACCGAGGTGATCGTCCGCGGGATCGACAAGCAGCTCGTCGGGCAGGTTGCCGCGGACATCCGCAAGCGCCGCCCGCCGGAGCCCTACAAGGGCAAGGGAATTCGTTACCGGGGCGAGCAGGTCCTGCGCAAGGTGGGTAAGCGCGCATGACCGTTCTCACCAAGGCACAGCGCCGTTTGCGCCGCCGCCGCCGGGTTCGCGCCCGGGTCAGCGGCACCGCGGAGCGTCCTCGTCTGTCCGTCTACCGCTCCAACCGCGGGATCTTTGCTCAGCTCATCGACGATCGTCAGGGGAACACCCTTGCCGCCGTCAACTGGACCGAGCCGGAGCTGCGCAAGCTCACTGCTTCCGAGCAGGCGAAGCGGGCCGGCGAGATGCTGGCCGAGCGCGCCAAGGCAGCCGGGGTGGAGACCTGCGTCTTCGATCGCGCCGGCTACCAGTACCACGGTCGCGTCCAAGCTTTGGCCGAAGGAGCCCGCGAGGGAGGCCTGGTCTTCTGATGAGCGGCTCGACGAACATCTATTCCGCTACGGTGGTCCGCTCGCTATGAAGGGAATGGATACCAAGAACGTTGAGACGGTCAGCCCGCGTGGGCTCGACCTGCAGGAGCGCGTGATCGAGATCAACCGCGTCGCCAAGGTGGTCAAGGGCGGCCGGCGCTTCTCCTTCACGGCGCTGGTTGCGGTCGGCGACGAAGAGGGCGTGGTCGGGATTGGCTACGGCAAGGCCCGCGAGGTCCCCTTGGCTATCCAGAAGGGCGTCGAGGACGCCCGCAAGAACATGATCCGCGTCCCCAAATACGGCCAGACGATCACCCACCGGATCATCGGCCGCTTCGGCGCCGGCCACGTCGTCCTCCGCCCGGCCAGCCCCGGTACCGGCGTTATCGCCGGCGGCGGCGTCCGCGCCGTGCTCGAGCTGGGCGGCGTTCGCGACGTGCTCACCAAGAGCATTGGGACGCAGAACCCGATCAACTTGGTCAAGGCCACCATGGACGGTCTTATTCGGCTGCGGCGGCCTGAGGAGGTTGCTGAGCTCAGAGGTTTGACGGTTGCGCAGGTTCTGGGACTGAGTGGTAAGGGCAGTTCCTCCGAGAATTCAGAGCATCTGGCAGCGGGTCCTGTCGCCGAGGGTGACTCCCCGGCTCACCCGCCGGAGAGCTCACCCCCGGCGCCACCCGCTGGTGATGCCGCTGAGGCTGCTGAGGGATCGGCCGCCGAGCCGGCCCCAGAGGCTGAGGGTCAGACCGCTGAGCCGGCGCAGGCTGAGGAGGCTCCGGCGACTGAGGAGACTCCCGCTGAGCAGGCCGAGGCGCCTGCCGAGGAGGCTGCGGCCGAGGAGGCTCAGTCGTGAGTGCGGTGAAGATTGCTCAGGTTCGGTCCGCGAACGGGACCAACCCGAAGCAGAAAGCGACTTTGAAGGCGCTGGGGCTGGGGCGGATCGGCAAGAGCGTCGAGCGTAAGGACTCGCCGCAGCTGCAGGGGCAGCTTCACGTCGTCTCTCATCTGGTCGAGGTGTCCTGATGGCTGAGACGCCTCGCTCGGAGGAGATCGGTCTCCACAACTTGAAGCCGAAGCCCGGCTCGACGCGCCCGCGCAAGCGGATCGGTCGCGGCGAGGGCAGCGGCCTCGGCAAGACGTCGGGCCGCGGTCACAAGGGCGCCGGCGCGCGCTCCGGTCGCCGGCGCAAGGCCAACTACGAGGGTGGCCAGAACCCGATTCACATGCGGATGCGAAAGCTGCGCGGCCCGCATAAAAAGCAGTCGATGCCGTTCGAGAACTTCCGCACCAAAACGCAGCCGGTCAACCTCGCCGACCTCGAGGAGCGTTTCGACGCCGACGCCGAGGTGACTGTTGAGGCTCTGAAGGAGAAGGGCCTGGCCAAGCGCTCGGACCCGGTCAAGATCCTCGCCCGCGGTGAGATCTCGAAGAAGCTGACGGTCCACGCACACGCCTTCAGCGCGTCCGCCAAGGAGAAGATCGAGGCGGCCGGCGGTTCCTGTCACACTCTGGAGCCGTAATGCTCAAAACTATTGCGAACGCTTTCAGCGTCGCCGACATTCGCAAGAAACTCGCCTTCACGGCGGCGATGCTGCTCCTGTACCGGCTCGGTGCATACATCCCCGCGCCGGGCGTCGACGTGCAGGCTGTCAAGGAAATTCAGGACAACTTCGGCGGCTCCAGCATCCTCGGCTTCCTCAACCTCTTCTCGGGCGGCAGCCTCTCCCGCCTCAGCCTCTTCGCGCTGGGGATCATGCCCTACATCACCGCCTCGATCATCCTGCAGCTGCTGACCGTGGTGGTCCCGACGCTGGAGCGTCTGCAGAAAGAGGGCGAGGTCGGGCAGCAGAAGATCACCCAGTACACGCGCTACCTGACCGTGGCTCTCGCCTTCGGTCAGTCGCTCGGCTACGTCTTCCTCTTCCGCTCCTTCGGCGACGAAGCGGGGGCCAGCGTCGTCGGCACCCTCACCTTCACCAAGACCTTCCTGATCGTGATTTGCCTGACCGCGGGCTGCACCTTGCTGATGTGGATGGGCGAGCTGATCACCCAGCGCGGCATCGGCAACGGCATCTCGCTGATGATCTTCGCCTCGATCGTCGCCGGTCTGCCGACCGGCATCCAAAAATGGTGGACCAGCCCGGACCAGGTCTTCGTCGTGATGATGCCCTTCGTCGCGCTGGCGGTGATCGTCGCGATCGTCTTCGTCCAGGAGGGTCAGCGGCGGATCCCGGTCCAGTACGCGAAACGTGTGGTCGGCCGGAAAATGACCTCGGGCGGGTCGACCTACCTGCCGCTGCGGGTCAACATGGCCGGGGTCATCCCGGTCATCTTCGCGGCCTCGATCATGGCCTTCCCGCCGACGATCGGCCAGCTGATCAATACCCCCGCCGCCCTCGACTTCGCCGCCTTCTTCGGGCCCAACACCTGGGCCTATGTGGCCGGCGAGGTCTTCTTCATCGTTCTCTTCACCTACTTCTACACCGCGGTGACCTTCAACCCCGTCGATCAGGCCGACAACTTGAAGAAATACGGGGGCTTCATCCCCGGCGTGCGGCCGGGACGGCCAACTGCCGAGTATCTGGACCGCATCCTCTCGCGCCTGACCTTCCCCGGTGCGCTCTACCTGGGCGCCGTTGCCGCCCTGCCGACGATCCTGATCAGTCAGACGTCGGCGAGCTTCTTCTTCGGCGGTACCTCGATCCTGATCGTCGTCGGCGTCGCCCTCGACACGGTCAAGCAGCTCGAGGCACAGCTGATGATGAGGAACTACGAGGGCTTCCTCAAATAGCCTCCTGCAGATGTCCGAGCAGAACTTAGTTCTCCTCGGCCCTCCGGGGTCGGGGAAGGGCACCCAGGGTGAGCGGCTGCAGGAAGACCTGCGCTTGCCCTACTACGCCACCGGCGACATCCTCCGCGCCGCCGTCCGCGGCGAGACTGAGCTGGGTCGCAGTGCCAAGAAGTACATGGATCGCGGCGACCTCGTCCCCGACGAGGTGATCGTCGGCGTGATCGCCCAGCGGATCGACTCCGCTGAGGCGGCGGATGGCTTCATCCTCGACGGCTTTCCGCGCACGACGCCGCAGGCAGAGGCGCTCGACGCCAAGCTCGAGGGGCTGGGGCGTGGAGTCACAGCGGTGCTGCTGATCGACGTCGACGACGACGAGGTGGTGCGCCGTCTCGGCGGCCGTCGCACCTGCGCCGAGAACGGTCACGTCTTCCACGTCGAGTTCAACCCCCCGGAGCAGGAGGGAGTCTGCGACATCGACGGCAGCGAGCTGATCGTCCGCGACGACGACAAGCCCGAGGTGATCCGTCACCGCCTTGACCAGTACCACGCGAAGACCGAGCCGCTGGTCGACTACTACGACCGCCGCAGCGTCCTTCGTCATCTTGATGGCACCTCGACGCCGGATCAGGTGGCCGACGAGATTCGTCGCACCCTGGCGACGCTGAAGCTGCAAGACGACGAGGACATCTAGCCTTGTATCGGATGATTACGCCGAAGACGCCGGAGCAGATCGAGAAGATGGTCGCGTCGGGCGAGATTCTCGTTCGCTGCCTGAAGATGATCGCGGCGAAGGCGCGAGCCGGCGTCACCACCGCGGACCTCGATGCCGCCGCCGAGAAGTTCATCCGCTCGCAGGGCGCCGTCCCGGCCTTCAAGGGATATCGTGGATTTCCCGGCTCGATCTGCGCCTCTCCCAACACGATGGTCGTGCACGGCATCCCTGGTCCCTATGAGCTGCAGCGCGGCGACGTGCTCTCGATCGATGTTGGCGTCATCTATGACGGCTGGGTCTCCGATGCGGCGATGACCGTCCCGATTGGCCCTGTCGATCCCGAGGCGCAGAAGCTGCTCGACGTGACCAAGGCCTCGCTGTTCGCCGGGGTCGAGCAGATGCGTGCCGGGAACCACCTCGGCGACGTCTCGGCGGCGATTCAGCAGGCGGTCGAGATCGAGGGACTCTCGATCATCCGCACCCTGGTCGGCCACGGGATCGGCCGCGAAATGCACGAAGATCCACAGGTGCCCAACTTCGGCGAGCCCGGCAAGGGCCCGCTGTTGGTAGAGGGCACCGTGCTGGCAATCGAGCCGATGGTCAATGTCGGCGGTCCCCTGGTGCGGATGGGGGACGACGGCTGGGCCGTCTACTCGGAGGACGACTCACTGGCCGCCCACTTCGAGTTCACGGTCGCCGTCACCGCCGACGGCCCACGCATCCTCACCCCCTGGCACGAAGACTCCTGACGCGCCCAGCGCGCAGCACAGGGTCAGGGCATGGATCGGTCCTGGGCGGCCAGTCGACGAGTACGTGAGCGGGTTGTTGGCGCCGCACGACGAGGCTCTGCAGGGGGCACTGGATGCCGCTGAAGCAGCGGGCCTGCCGGCGATCCAGGTCTCACCGCCGCCGGGCAAGCTCCTGTACCTGCCTCGATGGTGTCGTCGATGTTCGCAGCGGCGCCGCCCTCGAGACGCTGGTCACGTTGGAGGACGAAGGCATCGAGCCTTTCGACTTCGTCTTCATCGACGCGGACAAGGTGAACAGCCCCAACTATCTCGCTTGGTCACTCGATCACACCCGCACCGGGGGACTGATCGTCGCCGACAACGTCGTCCGCGACGGTGCTTTGGCCGATCCGGCCAGCGGTGATGCCAAGGTTGAAGCGCAGCGGCAGCTGCACGAGATGCTCGCCGACGAGCCGCGGGTGGAGGCGACGACGATCCAGACGGTCGGCTCCAAGGGCTACGACGGCTTCACGATCGCACTGATCAACGACCGCTAGTCCCGCCCCGGCGCCCCCTGCTATCTTTCCCGGTCGGCCCACGGGCCGGTGGTTGCGCCTGCCGTCCAACTCCTGGGACGCGCAGGAGTCCTGTTTTCGATACGAGACCGGAGCAATGAAGGTTCGAGCTTCCGTAAAGCCGATGTGCGAGAAGTGCAAGATCATCCGCCGCAATGGGGCGGTTCTAGTGATCTGCCAGAACCCACGTCACAAGCAGCGTCAAGGTTAGGGACGGCTGAGGATGGCGCGCATCTCGGGGGTCAATATCCCGGTTAACAAGAGGGTTGAGATCTCCCTCACCTACATCTTTGGCATCGGCCGTTCGACTGCGCAGGACATCCTCGCGGAGACGGGCATCGACCCCAACACGTCGACCAAGGATCTGACCGAGGAAGAGGTCGTAAAGCTTCGCGACGCGGTCGAGAAGCGTGAGGTCGAGGGCGACCTCCGCCGCGAGCGCTCGCAGAACGTCAAACGGCTGATGGAGGTCGGTACCTACAGGGGCCTGCGCCACCGTCGCGGCCTGCCGGTCCGCGGTCAGCGGACGAAGACCAACGCGCGCGGCCGCAAGGGACCGCGTCGGCTGAGCGTCGCCGGCAAGCGCAAGCCAGCAAGGTGAGGAAAAAACATGGCTGAGAAAAAACCCGCCAAGGGGCGCGCCCGTCGTCGCGTCAAGAAGAACGTCACCTTCGGGCAGGCGCACATCAAGACTTCCTTCAACAACACGATCGTCACCCTGACCGACACCGACGGCAACGTCATCGCCTGGGAGTCGGCCGGCTCGGCGGGCTTCAAAGGCTCCCGTAAGTCGACTCCGTTCGCTGCTCAGGTGACCGCCGACGCCGCCGCCAAGAAGGGCATGGAACACGGGCTCGAGCGGGTCGAAGTGTTCGCCAAGGGCGCCGGCTCCGGTCGTGAGACGGCAATCCGCTCGCTGCAGGCGGCGGGTCTCGACGTCACCACCGTCAAGGACGTCTCGCCGCAGGCGCACAACGGCTGCCGACCAAAGAAGCGGAGGCGTGTCTAGTGGCCCGCGACACTTCCCCCCAGTGCAAGCAATGCCGTCGCGAGGGCCAGAAACTCTTTCTCAAGGGTGAGCGCTGCTTCACCGACAAGTGTGGCGTCGAGCGCCGCTCCTACCCGCCCGGCGATCACGGTCGCGGTCGCATGCGCCAGTCCGAGTACCGCGTGCAGCTGCGTGAGAAACAGAAGACCCGCCGCTACTACCAGGTGCTCGAGAAACAGTTCCGTGCCTACTACGAGAAGGCCTCGCGGCAGGACGGTGTCACCGGCGAGAACCTGCTGCGACTGCTCGAGTCGAGGTTGGACAACGTGCTGGTGCGGCTCGGTTTCGCAGCCTCGCGACGCCAGGCCCGTCAGCTGGTCACCCACGGCCACTGGATGGTCAACGGCCGCAAGGTCGACATCCCCTCTTACCAAGTGCGCCCTGAAGACATCATCTCGATCAAGGCGAGCTCCTCGGCGACCGACACGATCCGCCGTGCCACCGAGCTCGTCTCGACCGTACCGGCCTGGCTTCAGGCCGATCACGACGCTCTCACTGCCAAGGTCTTGCGCTACCCCGAGCGCTCCGAGATCTCGGCTCCGGTCCAGGAGCAGCTGATCGTCGAGCTGTACTCCAAGTAGACCGATCCAATTTCTGCACACGCATACGCAAGGAACTCATGACGACTGATTTCCAGGTCCCCCGCATCACTTCAGAGAAGGTTGACGACAGCCGCGGCACCTTCACCATCGAGCCGCTCGATAAGGGCTTCGGCTACACCTTCGGCAACAGCCTTCGACGTGTCCTGCTCTCTTCTCTGGGCGGCGCCGCGATCACCAGTGTCCGCATCGAGGGCGTCGCGCACGAGTTCTCCACCGTGCCGGGCGTCAAAGAGGACGTCACCGACATCATTCTCAACCTCAAGGATCTCGTCGTGCGGATGCACACCGATGCCGACGAGGTCGAGGCACCGCTGGTCGCCGCCGGCCCCGGAGAGGTCAAGGCAAAGGACATCGACCTGCCGTCTGGCGTCGAGATTCTCAATCCCGAGGCGCCGATCGCGACGCTGGAGAAGAAAACCAAGCTCGAGATCTACCTGACGATCGGCCGCGGTCGCGGCTACTCGGCCGCCGAGGAGAACAAGTCCGACGAGCAGCCGATCGGCGTCATCCCGATCGACTCGATCTTCTCGCCGATCCGCCGTGCCTCATACGCGGTGGCGGCAGCCCGCGTTGGGCAGCGGACCGACTTCGACAAACTCACGCTGGACCTCGAGACCGACGGGTCGATCGAGCCCGCGGCGGCGCTGCGCGAGGCTTCGGAGATCCTGATCAAGAACCTGGCGATCTTCACCGACGCGGAGCGGGTCGAAGAGCTGACCGCGCGCGATGCTCTTCCCGCCCTGCCGCCCGATCCCCTCGGTGCACCGGCCGGCGAGTCCAGCGGTGGCGGGAGCAACAACGGCCTCGACGAGATCCTGATCGAGGAGCTCGAACTCGGCGTGCGCTCTTACAACTGCCTGAAGCGGGCCGGCGTGCAGACTGTCGGCGACCTGGTGCGCAAGTCGCGTGGGGAACTGAACGCGATCCCGAACTTCGGCCAGAAGTCGATCGACGAAGTGATCGAGACTCTGCACTCCCGCAACCTCGACCTCCAGCAGGACTAGGACCGGCGAGAGCGGAGCGGAGAGAGTCCTGTGCGCCACCGCAAGAAGCGGAACAAGCTCAGTCGCGACGCCGCGCACCGCGAGGCGTTGCTGTCGAACCTCTCCAAGCAGCTGATCGAGCACGAGCGGATCCAGACCAGCCAGGCCAAGGCCAAGGCGGTCAAGCCCGAGGTCGAGAAACTAATCACGCTTGCCAAGCGGGGCGACCTGCACGCCCGCCGGCAGGCCCTGGCGACGCTTCATAACGACAAGTTCATCGTCCACAAGCTGTTCGACGAGGTGGCGCCGCGGTATTCCGCGCGGCCCGGCGGCTACACCCGAATCATCAAGCTCGGCCCGAGGAAATCTGACTCGACCGAGATGGTGTACCTCGAGCTGGTTTGAGCGCCGGTTCCTTCCGCCTCGATATCGAATACGACGGTTCCGGCTTCTCGGGTTGGGCCAAGCAGCCCGGCCAGCGGACTGTCCAGGCTGAGCTGGAGGGGGCGCTGGAGACCGTCCTCGGCGCGCCGATCGAGCTGAGTGTCGCCGGTCGCACCGACGCCGGCGTTCACGCCTGGGGGCAGGTGGCGAGCTTCAGCACCGAGGTGGACGTGCCCGGCGACCTCAAGCGGCGCCTGAACGGGATCACCGATGGCGATCTCGCCGTCACCGCCGCCGACCCGGTTGCCGACGGCTTCGACGCTCGCGGGGACGCTACGTCGCGCAGCTACTGCTACCGGCTGTTGACCCGCCGGCCGTCGAGTCCGTTCGAGCGGGCGCGCGCTCTCTGGTGGCCGCATCGCATCGATCGCGAGGGAATCGACGCTTGCGCCGTGGCCCTGCTCGGCAAGCACGACTTCAGCGCCTTCACCCCGACCCAGACTGACCACGTCTACTTCGAGCGTGAGATCCACGCTGCCGTCTGGGAGTCCCAGGCCGGCGACATCCTCGTCTTCCGCGTCACCGCCGATGCCTTCATGCGCAGCATGGTCCGGATCCTGGTCGGCACGATGCTCGAGGTCGCCTCCAGTCGGCGGACCGTCGAGAGCTTCACCCGGCTCCTGGCCGGGGCACCGCGGCCCGAGGCGGGAGAAACGGCTCCATCACACGGTCTCTACCTGGAGTCGGTCTCCTACTCCTAGAATCGACCTCGTGCGCATCCTCCTCACCAACGATGACGGCATTAGTGCCCCCGGGTTGCAGGCGGCGCGTCGGGCTCTGCGCGAGATCGATGGCGTTGAGCTCGAGGTGATCGCGCCCGACTCCAACCGCAGCGCTACTGCTCGCAGCATCACCACCCGTTCACCGCTGACTGTCGAGGAGGTCGAGTTCGGCGACGGTGACCTCGGTTACGCGACCGACGGCACCCCCGTCGATTGCGTCCGCTTCGCCGAGCTGGGTCTAGTCGGCGGCCGGCCGGATCTGATCGTCTCCGGCATCAACCACGGCGCCAACCTCGGCGATGACATCACCTACTCGGGCACCGTCGCCGCGGCCTTCGAGGGGATCATTCTCGGAATCCCGGCGATTGCCGTCTCCCAGCAGTCCTCGGGTGGCGGCATGGGCTACGTCAGCGGCCAGTTCGAGTTCGGCGTCGCCGCGGCCTTCACGGCACAGCTGGTGCAGCGACTGGCGACGGAGCCGATGCCGCCCTCGACGCTGATCAACGTCAACTGCCCGGCCGGCGAGCCGGTCGGCGTCGAGGTGACGAAGCTGGGTAAACGGATCTACAACGACGAGCTGAAGCTGGTCGACGAGGAGGCCGGGTCCGTCCGCCGCCGTTACGAGATCTACGGCTGGCAGCCGGGGTACGAGCAGATCGAGGGAACCGACCTTCACGCCGTGGCGGAGGGGCGGATCGCCGTCACCCCGATCCACTTCGACCTCACCGACCACGGCGGCATCGAAGGTTTGCGCGGCTGGGGCTTCGAGGAGATGCTGGCGGCGAGCGCTCCGGCGGCGTGAGCGGCGACGACGCGCAAAGGGCCGCCGAGCTGCGGCAGGAGCTGGAGCGTCATAACCGCCTTTACTACGTCTTCGACGAACCGGAGATTGGCGACGACGTCTACGACGCGCTGCTCGACGAGCTGCGGGCGATCGAGGCGGACAATCCGGAGTTGCGCACGCCCGACTCGCCGACTCAGCGGGTGGGCGCACCGCCGCTGGAGCGCTTTGCCCAGGTCGAGCACGTCGAGCAGATGCTCTCACTCGGCAACGCCCGCAACGAGGAGGAGCTGCGGGCCTGGGAGACGCGCCTCGCCAACTACCTGAAGCGGCTCGACATCGCCGCCTCGGAGTTCAGTTACACGACCGAGCCGAAGATCGACGGGCT
>DASYLY010000054.1:0-46202 GCA_036009365.1 Solirubrobacterales bacterium | reverse complement strand
AGAAGAGCCCCGCGCCCTCCCTCGATCGTACCTGTGGCTCTCCAGGCGACTGACGCTGTCGGCGACCAAGTCGCTTGGCTCCTTAGCTATTAGAGACGTCGCGTGAAGGTCACCGCGACTACTCGCTTTGCTCCTGAGCTTCTTAGGGCTTGGGCGCAGGCGGTAAGGGTTGCTCCGGTGGTGAGAACGTCATCGATGAGGAGGACGCTGGGGGGCGCCTTGGCGCGTGCGCCGATCTGCGGGGGGTGGCCGATGCGCTCGGCGCGGCGGCGGCCAACCTGACGGGAAGAGCCGCGCCGGAAGAGGCAAGGGTCGAGCGGCGTGTCGAGGCGCTCGGCTAGGGCGGCGGCGATCTCGGCGGCGGGATCAAAGCCGCGCTGTCGCAACCGGGCCGGGGCGGTTGGAACCGGGACGACGGTGCCGCTCAGCATGTGCGCCGGGGCGAGCCACTGAATCCGCTCGGCCATCAGTCCGGCGACCGGCAGCAAGCGGCGGAACTTCAGTGCCGCGACCAGGCCACGGGCGACGTCCTCGTGGGGGGCCGAAGACCAGGCACGATCGAGGCCTGGCGGGCCGGGGCCAAGCAGCGGCACTGCCGCCGCGAGACGGCGACCGCAACGGTTGCAGAGGGTTGACTCGGGGCGGCAAGGCCGCCCACAGGCCGCGCAGAGCGGTGGTACCAGACCGGCGGCAACTGCGTGCAGGAGCTTCATGCCCCGATCCTGCGAGGTCCGAGCGCACGCGTTGCGCGCACACTGTCAAAAGATCGTCAGGAGTTTGTGCCTATTTGCGCGTAGCGGCGATTGCGCCGATCAACGTCGTCCGCGGCGCGATCTCGGCACCTGGGAGAACGATCACCTCGCGCAGGCGGCAACCGTCGCCGATGCGGGCTTGGTCGCCGATCACCGTCGGGCCGTCGATACGGACGTCGTCGCCCAGCTCGCAGCCGGCGCCGAGCAGAACAGGACCGGACAACTTGCCCTCGTCGGACTCGGGCGAACCGGTGCGAACACCATCGAGGACCTCGCCCTCGATCTCGACCTCGACCGCGCCGTGAAGGGCGTCAAGGTTGCCGTCACGCAGCTCCTCGAGGTTGCCGATGTCGTTCCAGTAGTCCTCGATCTCATGTGAGTAGAAGGGAATGTCGCCCTCCAGCAGCGCCGGGAAGACGTCCATCGCCCAGTCGGCGAAGCCCGCCGGATCGTCCTCTCCCGCCGCCTTGCTCATCCCCGGCTCGGGAAAGAAATCGAAGATCTCGGAGCGGAACATGTAGATGCCGCAGTTGGCGAGGTCGGAGAGCGCTTCGGCCGGGTCGGGCTTCTCCTGAAAGCCCTGGATGCGGCCATCGGCACCGGTGATCGCGACACCGAACTGGCTGGTGTCGTCGACACGCTTGGTCGCCAAAGTCGCGATCCCGTCGTGGGACTCGTGAAACTCCTGCATCGCGGTCAGATCGATGTCGGTGAGCGCATCCCCGGAGATGACGAGGAAGGAATCGCCGAGGAAACCAGCGGCCTTGCGGACGCCCCCCGAAGTCCCCAACAGCCGCTCCTCATGGCTGTAGGAAAGCTCGACGCCGAAGGCCGAGCCGTCGCCGAAATGAGACTCGATCGTCTCCGGAAACCAGTGCAGGTTGGCGATCGTCTCGGTGAAGTCGTGGCGGGCAAGGAGACGAATGATGTGCTCCATCACCGGCCTGTTGACCACCGTCACCATCGGCTTCGGAACCCCGTAGGTGATCGGGCGCAGTCGAGTGCCGAGGCCCGCGGCGAGAACCATCGCCCTCATCCCATCGCCTCCTTGAAGCTCTCGATCGCCTCGACCGGCTCTGGGTCGACGCCGCGCGCCTCGGCGAGGCTGAGCGAAACGAGGTCGCCGAGCATGGTCGCCCAGAGCATCCGCGCGACCCGGCTCTCCCCAGCTGCCTCGACCCTGACCACGGCCGTGGCGCTGTCGGCGAGTGCCGCCGCGGTGAGCTCGCAGCGACGCCGCTCGCGCGGGTGGTGATCAGCGTCCTCGAGGAAGATCGCCGCGATCCGGTCGGAGGGCCGGGTGTGGCTCCAACCGGCGATCTCGTTGTGGTCGGCCTCCGGCAGCTCGGAGTGGAAGGCGAGGAGCTTCGCGTTCTCGTTGATCTGGGTCTTCCAGCGCCGCGCCACCGGCGCCGTCGGCCCGGCGCCGTAGACGACCGGCATTGCGCCGCCGATCTCGGCGGCGATCTCGGCTGCCTTGGACCTCAGACCCTCTGCCTGCTCCGCGAGGAAGGCAGCAGCGGTATCGATTTCGACGTGGATGCGCGGGGCGATGCCGGCCAGCGCCGCAACCTCGGCGGCGGCAACGAACATGTAGGCGACGGCGGCACGCGGCTGGAAGATGCCGGGCAGGCCGACGACCGGGACGCCAGCCTCGCGTGCACCGTCGACTAACGGACCGCCGGTGCTAACGACGATGCGGCGAGCACCGAGCGCCTCGGCGGCGTCAAAGCAGGCGAGCGTCTCCTCCGTCCCTCCCGAGTAGCTGGAGCAGAGCACGGTCCACTCCGGCGTCGTCCAACTCGGTACGCCGTAGCCGCGCACGGTCAGCAGCGGCTTGGTCAAGCGATCCCCCAGCGCTGCCGCGGCGAGATCGCCGCCGATTGCCGAGCCGCCCATCCCACAGACCATCACCCCGGCCGCCGTGCCGGGCTCCAGGCGCGCCGATTCGATCCGCCAGAGGGCGTCGCGGAGCTGGTCGGGGATGGCAAGGACGTCGTCGATCATCGGTTCTGAGCAGGAACTCTCTCATCCCGACCGACAATCGTGTCGGTGAGAACGGCGCCGGAGGCGACCGCCACGCCGGGAGCCAGAACGGAGTTTTGCACCAGCGCACCCTCGCCGATCTCGCAATCCCCGAGCAAGACCGAGCTGCGCACCTGCGCTCCAGCGGCGACACGACAGCCGGGACCGATCACTGCTCGCGGCCCCACCGAGGCCCCGGACGACAGCTCGGTGCCGGCGCCGACGAAGAGACCGGGCGCGGTCGGCCTCACCTCGGTCTGCACCCGCCGCTCGAGGATGTCCCAGCTCGCCTGCAGGTAGCGCTCGCGAGTGCCAATGTCCATCCAGTAGCCGTCGAGCCGCAGACCGTGCAGGCCGGCGCCGACCAGGCGCGGGAAGACCTCGCGCTCGATCGAGACCTCCTCCCCAGCGGGGATCAGGTCCAGCACCGAGCGCTCCAGCACGTAGGTGCCGGCGTTGACCTCCCCGGGCACCGGCTCACCAGTCTTCTCGAGGAACTCGAGCACGGCTCCTCCCTCGTCGCTGCGGACCAGCCCGTAGGCGGCGGAGTCCTCGACGGGATGCAGGCCGAGGGTGGCGGTCGCGCCGCGCTCCTCGTGAGCGCGGAGGAGCGCGGTCAGGTCGAGGTCGGCGAGGACGTCGCCGTTAAGTGCCAGGAAACGGTCCTCGAGCGAGTCGCCGAGCGAGTCGGCGGCGAAGCGAATCGCCCCAGCGGTACCGCGCCGTTGCGGCTCGACCACGTAGCGAAGTCGGGCACCAGCCCGCTCACCGTCCCCCAGCGTCTCGCGCAGCACGTCCGGCAGGAACCCGCAGGCAAAGACGATCTCGGTCACCCCATGCCGGGCCAACCACTCGACCATGTAGGCGAGGAAGGGCCGGTCGACCAGCGTCAGCGCCGGCTTCGGGACGTCGTTCGTCAGAGGCCTGAGGCGCGTACCCTCGCCGCCGACGAGGACTATCGCTTGCATGCGGCTTCCAGAACGTGAGTGACCAAGTGGATCAAGGACGCAGGGAGCGTGGCGTGCTTTGCACGCGAGCGACCGAGGACGCCGAGCCGCGCCGGTCACCCACGTTCTGGCCGATGCCCTCGTACTCGAAGCCCGCCTCGATCAGCTTCGCGGAGTCGAGGAAGTTGCGGCCGTCGACGACCAGGGGGCGAGCCATCCGCGCCGCCATCGCCGTCCAGTCGAGCGTCGCGAACTCGGCCCACTCAGTGACCAGAACCGCAGCGTCGACGCCCTCAAGCGCTTGCTCCGCCGAGCCGACGATCTCGACCCCGTCCAGCAGTTCTCCGGCGCGCTCGGCGGCGACCGGGTCGTAGGCGACGACCTCTGCCCCCTCCCCCTGCAACCGCGCCGCCAGGACCAGGCTGGAGGCCTCGCGCATGTCGTCGGTGTTGGGCTTGAAGGCCAGGCCGAGCAATGCGATCCGCTTGCCCAGCAACGAGCCGAGGTGCTTCTCGAGCTTGCCGACGACGCGCCGCTTCTGTAACTCGTTGACCTCGATCACCGAGGTAAGGAGCTGGAAGTGGTAGCCGGTATTCCCGGCCAGCATCTTCAGGGCGCTCACGTCCTTGGGGAAGCAGGACCCCCCGTAGCCGATCCCAGCGCGCAAGAAGGAGGAGCCGATGCGCTGGTCGAGACCCATGCCACGGGCGACCTCGCCGACGTCGGCGCCGACCTCCTCGCAGACATTGGCGATCTCGTTGATGAAGGAGATCTTGGTCGCCAGGAAGGCGTTGGAGGCGAGCTTGATCATCTCGGCGCTGGCGACGTCGGTGCGGAGGATCTCGCCGTCGAGCGGCTCGTAGAGGCGGGCGACCGCGTCAGCCGCCTCCTCGTCGCCGGGGTCGGCGCCGACGACGACGCGGTCGGGATGGAGGAAGTCCTCAACCGCCGAGCCCTCCTTGAGGAACTCCGGGCAGGAGACGTAGGCGAGATCGGGCAGGTCGCGACGGATCGACTCGCCGGTGCCGGCCGGCACCGTGCTCTTCATGATCAGGACGTGGCCGCTGCCGGCCGGCAGGTCCTCGACCACGGAGCGCACCCGGGAGAGGTCGGCGTCGCCGGAGTAGGTGGGCGGCGTGTCGACGCAGACGAAGAGCAGGCGGGCGCCGTCGAGCAGCTCGCCGATCTCGGTGGTGAAGGTGATCCGCTCGGCGTTGCGGCGCAGCAGATCATCGAGTCCGGGCTCGTGGATCGTCGTCTCGCCGCGCGAGAGCGCCTCGACCTTCTCCGGCAGGATGTCGCGGGCAACCACACGGTGGCCGAGCTCGGCAAAGCAGGCTGCCGTCACCAGGCCGACCCAACCGACCCCGATCACCCCTACCGGCTCACGCTCCGTCATCGCTTCTTGCCTCCCTGTCTAGGCTTTTTGTTCGGGATGATCACCTTCGCCGACCGCGCCATCCCCACCATCTGGTCGTTGGTCAGCACCTGCAAGAGACTGTTGGAGATCCAGTAGGAGTTATCGCCGCGATGCCAGGCGATCAGTTTCACCCGGTCGCCGTCGACGTAGATGTCGTACTCGCGGCCGTGGATCGTCCTGGTTTCACTCGGATTGTTGAGGATCGGCGGGTCCTCCCAGCCCTGGACGCCCTGCATCCCGAAGTAATGGGTCCCGTCCGGCATGTCCATCGACAGCACCATCCGGTAGGCGCCATGGCGGTGGTCGTCGCCGTCTTTGACGTGGTAGATGCGCGGATCCTGGATGTGCAGATAGCTGTTGCTTTCGACGTAGCCGGCGCCGGAGGGGAGCCGACTCGGGTAGAAGACCGGAAAGCCGGAGCTGACCTTGCGAGCGGCAGTCTTGCCCTCGAGCTCGCCGGCTTCGCCCGCCGCGACCAGGCCGTCGCTGCCAGGCGGCTTCGGCTTCACCAGCGGCTTTTTCTTCTTCGGCTTCTTCGCCTTCGTCTGCTTGCCCTTGCTCTTGCCCTTGGCTTCGGCGCCGCCGGTCGCTTCGCCGTCTTCGAGCGAGCCGCGTGGGCCGCCGCTGGCTTCGATCCCGAGGAACTGTTCGACGGCGCCGTCGATCGCGCTCTGCGACGCGTAGACGAAGCTGGGTCCGAGTTCGGCCGGGAAGTGGACCTCCTTGATCGCCGCGTTGCGGGCGGCAAGGAACAGTTTCATCACCTCCAGCATCGTCTCCTTGTCGTTGATGTCGGAGGTGGTGTATTTGGTGAAGATGTCGATCAGTCCGCTCTGGTCGAAGACCAGGTCCTGGACCGAGATCCGCTGGCGGGCGGCGCTGATGAAGTCCTGCTGGCGGGCGGCGCGGACGAGGTCGGTGTCGGTATGGCGATAACGCACGTACTGCAGCGCTTTTTTCCCGCAGAGCAACTGGTAGCCGGGCTGGACGTTGATTTCGGCGTACTGCTCGGACTCGGAAACGCCGACGTTGGAGTGGAAGTAGCGACGGTCGACATCGACGTAGACGCAGCCGATTGCGTAGACGGCGCGGACAAAGCCGAGGAAGTCGACATTGACGACGTGGTTGATCTGCAGCCCGGTCATCTCCTTGACCGTCTGCAGCGTCAGCTTCGGCCCGCCGTAGGAATACGCTTCGTTGAACTTGCCGGTGCCGTAACCGGGGATTTCGGTCTTGAGGTCGCGCGGGATCGACATCACCGCGATCGCGTTGCGATCCGGGTCGAGCCGCAGCAGCATCGTCGTGTCCGAGCGTCCGGGGTCTTCCTCCATGTCGGCGCGCTTGTCGGAGCCGAGGATGAGGATGTTCTGGGGCTCGCCGCCGTCGACCTTGGCGAGGACCCGCTCCAGCTTGTTGGCATAGACGTTGTTGTGGGAGAGCGCGTGAGCGATGCTGTCGAGGTAGAGCAGCACCGCCGTCGTGGTCGCCGCCGCGCTGACCGCGACGATGAACAGCGAGGCCAGCGTGAAGCGCAACCAGTAGCGCTTTGGCTTCGGCGCCGGCTCGTGGTCGCCGCTCGGCGGCGGCTTCTTCGGGCTCCAACCCCCGATCGGCTCAGTCATCGAGCCCGCCGGGGATCGCCCGCAGGAAGGATTCGAGCGCCTGTCGGTAGGTCTCCAGCGAGGAGACCGAGACCCACTCCTCGGGACCGTGGTGGCCGGCGCCGATCGGACCGAACTCGACCGCGGGCACGCCGACCCGCAGGAAGGAGACCGCGTCGGAGGCACCGTCGCGACCGACGCTCATCGGCTCGCCGTCGTGGTGCGCAGTCGCCGCCTCGCGCAGCGCCCGCACGAAGGCGGAGTTGCGGTCGACCGTCGCCGGCGGGCGTGTGAACAGCGAGGTCGCCTCGATCCCGGGCAGGCCCCGCACTTCCTCCAGCACCGCGGCCGGGTCCTGTTCGGGCAGGTAGCGGATGTCGACGTCGATTACGCATCGGTCGGGCACCTTGTTCAGAGCATCCCCGCCCCAGATCCGGCCCAGGTTGATCGAGGGGCGATCGAACAGCTCCGAGCTGTGCCGGGCAAACGGTAGCGACTCGATACTGCGGAAAACGTCGATCGCGTTGAGAACGGCGTTATCGCCGAGCCAGGGGGTGGCGCCGTGCGCCGCGGTCCCCCCCACCTGGAGCCGCAACGCCAGCACCCCCTTGGCCTCGACGCCGATGTGGAGGTCGGTCGGCTCGCCAGTGATCGCGAAGTCGCCGAGGAAGCCGCTGTCGACGAGATGATCGCTGCCGCGCTCGGCTTCCTCCTCGGACTCCTCGTCGCCGACGATCCCGAGCCGCACCCGCACCCGGTCCTGATCGCGCATGGCCGCGACCACGACCAGCATCGCTGCCAACGCCCCCTTCATGTCATAGGCCCCACGCCCATAAAGCCGATCCCCCTCGACCCGCGGCGCAAATTGACCGGCAAGGCCAGGAACCACGTCGAGGTGACCATGCAAAACAACGGTCGGCGCATCCGCCGGCCCAACCTCAGCCTTGATCACCGGCAGCCCGCGAACCTCATCCCGCTCCGCCTCGATCCCCCGCGCCTCCAACCACCCCATGACAAACCCCGCCGCTTCGGAAATCGCTTCCGGCTCCGACGTCTCATAGCCGATCAACTGCTCAGCTAGAGCAACAAGCTCCCCGCTCATACCCAGCCCATCCTCGACTGAGCCGCGGGCCGGTTCGGGCGGGTCAGGCGCCCCTCCCCCGGAGGCTCAAGAGCCCACAACTCAAAATGCAGCAAGCGATCTGCTGCGCAACGGCCTCCGGGGGAGGGGCGCCTGACCCGCCTCATCCCGCCAGCGACAAAAACGTCTCCGCTCGATCCCGATCCTTCAGGGCCCGGGCGAAGTCGGCGCTCCCCTTCTCGCACTCGGACAACCGCTGCTCAGCGTCGGAAAGCTGCTCTTTCAGCCTGCCGGCGTCGAGATCACCGGGCTCGAGGATCTCCTCGACCAACAGCCGCGCCCGGTTGCCGAACATCTGCAGCCAGCCGTGGGCCTGGGCATAGCGCTTGGTCTCCGAATCGGAGACCTGCAGGCGCAGCTCAGCCGGGCGCAGGGCCGCCAGCAGCGGCGCATGGTTGGCGAGGATGCCGATCTCGCCGCCCGAGGTCCGGGTCGAGACCCGGCTCACTTCGCCCGCGAAGACCTCCCCCTCCGGGGTGAGGACTTCGACGTCCAGCTTGTGCTCGGCGGCCACCTGGTTTCCTAAGCGGCCGCGGCGGCGCCGGCGTTCTCGGTGACCTGGTCGATCGAACCCTGCATGTAGAAGGCGCCCTCGGAGAGGTCGTCGTGCTGGCCGTCGAGGATCTCGCGGAAGCCGCGCACCGTCTCCGCCACCGGCACGTACTCGCCGGTGCGACCGGTGAACTGTTCGGCGACGAAGAACGGCTGCGAGAGGAAGCGCTCGATCTTGCGGGCACGGGAGACCGTCTGACGGTCCTCGTCGGAGAGCTCGTCGATGCCGAGGATGGCGATGATGTCCTGCAGCTCCTTGTAGCGCTGCAGCACTTCCTGGACCTCGGTCGCGGTGCGGTAGTGCTCCTCGCCGACGACGTCGGGCTTGAGGATCGTCGAGGTCGAGTCAAGCGGGTCGACCGCCGGGTAGATGCCTTTCTCGGAGATCGCCCGGGAAAGCGCCGTGGTGGCGTTGAGGTGGGCGAACACCGAGGCCGGAGCCGGGTCGGTGTAGTCGTCGGCGGGGACGTAGACGGCCTGCACCGAGGTGACCGAGCCGCGCTCGGTCGAGGTGATCCGCTCCTGCAATTCGCCCATCTCGGTCTCCAGGGTCGGCTGGTAGCCGACCGCGGAGGGCATCCGCCCGAGCAGGGCCGATACCTCGGAGCCCGCCTGGACGAAGCGGAAGATGTTGTCGATGAAGAGCAGCACGTCCTGGCCACCCTGCTCGCGGTAGTACTCGGCCATCGTCAGGCCTGAGAGAGCGACGCGGAGACGAGCTCCGGGGGGCTCGTTCATCTGACCGAAGACGAGCATCGTCTTGTCGATCACGCCAGACTCTTTCATCTCCAGCCAGAGGTCGTTGCCCTCTCGCGAGCGCTCGCCGACGCCGCAGAAGGCCGACAGGCCCTCGTGCTCCTCGGCGATGTTGCGGATCAGCTCCTGAATCAACACGGTCTTGCCGACGCCAGCGCCGCCGAACAACCCGACCTTGCCGCCTTTGGCGTAAGGGGCGAGCAGGTCGATGACCTTGATCCCCGTCTCGAGGATCTCCTGGGTCGGGGTCAGGTCGGAGGCCGCGGGGGCCGGGCGGTGAATCGGCCAGCGCTCCTCGGTCTTGACCTCGGGGCCATCGTCGATCGGGTCGCCGAGCAGGTTGAAGATCCGGCCCAGGGTGCCGTCGCCAACCGGAACCGAAATCGGGCCGCCGGTGTCGACGACCTTGTCGCCGCGACGCAGCCCATCGGTCGCGTCCATCGCGACGGTGCGGACGCGATTGTCGCCGAGGTGCTGCTGCACCTCGCAGACCAGCTCGATCGGGTCGCTGCTGCCGTCGCCGGCCATCTCGATCTTCACCGCCGAGTAGATCGCCGGCAGCTTGTCGGGGAAGACGGCGTCGACGACCACTCCCGTGACCTGCTCGACGCGCCCTACGTTGGTTCCGTTGTTGCTCTCAGCCATGGGTTCCTTTGCTCGTTTTGGGCCTAGCCCAGCGCCTCGGCGCCGCCTACGACCTCCAAGATCTCCTGCGTGATCTCCGCCTGCCGGACCCGGTTCATCTCCAGGGTCAGGTCGTCCATCATCGTCTCCGCGTTCTCGGCGGCGTTGCGCATCGCGGTCATCCGCGCCCCCAACTCGGAGGCGGCGGACTCGAGCAGCGCTCGGTAGACGGAGATCGTCACGTACTCGGGAATAAGCCTTGCCAGCAGCTCCTCGGGATCGGGCTCGTATTCCCATTGCGAGCGACTCTGGGCCTGCTCGGCCTCGGTCAGCTCGCCGCCGTCCTGCTCCTCCTCGACCCCCTCGCCGGTCACCTCGGCCTGCTGCAACGGCAGCAGGGTCTGGCGCCAGACGTGCTGGGTCAGTGGTGAGACGTAGCGGTTGTAGACCAGCTCGACCCGGTCGAGGTCGCCCTCGACGTAGCGCGCGGTCAGCTCCTCGGCGATCTCGCGGGCGTTGGCGAAGGCGGGCCGGTCGGTGAAGCCGGTGTAGGAGGTGCGCACGTCCTGCTTGCGGAAGGTCATCGTCGAGACGCCCTTGCGGCCGACCACGGTGAAGGTCGGCTCGGCGCCCTCCTCGCGAACGCGAGTGGAGGCCCGCATGCCCTCGCGGATGATGTTGGTGTTGAAGGCGCCGGCGAGGCCGCGATCGCCGGTGATCAGCACCACGCCGACCCGGTCGACGCTCTCGTGCACGTCCAGCACCGGCACCCGCGGCAGGCCACCGGCCTGCTCGGCGGCACGGCGGGTCAGCTTGCGCATCCCCTCCGCGTAGGGCCGCAGGGCGTCGATCCGCTGCTCGGCACGCCTGAGGCGTGCCGCGGCGACCATCTCCATCGCCCGCGTGATCTTGTTGATGTTCTTGATCGACGCAATGCGATTCTTGACTTCCTTCTGGCTGGCCATGACTGCGCCCGGCGACTAGGCCGGCGTCGCCTCCTTGGCGTCATTGGAGTCCTCGGCGGTGCGGGCAGGCGCCTCGCGCTCCTCAGCTGACTTGACCCGGTCCGACTCGCCGGCCTCGATCGACTCGCCGTGCTCGTCGAAATCGGCGCCGAAGTCGTCGACGAAGTCCTTGATCGCCGTGCCGAGCTCGGCCTCATCCTCGTCGGAGAGCTTGCCGCTCTCTTCGATCCGCTTCAGCAGATCGGCCTTCTCGGAGTGGAGGCGGACCCGCAGGTCGGCGAGGAACTCGCCGACGCGCTCGACCTTGATCCGGTCGAGGAAGCCACCGGTGCCGGAGTAAATCGAGGCGACCTGGTCGCCGACGCTGAGCGGGTCGCGCTCCTTCTGTTTGAGCAGCTCGACCAGCCGTTCGCCGCGGGTCAGGGCTTTCTGGGTCTCGGCATCAAGCTCGGAGCCGAACTGGGCGAAGGCCTCGAGGTCGCGGTACTGGGAGAGGTCGAGGCGCAGTTTTCCGGCGACTTTCTTCATCGCCTTGGACTGCGCGTTGCCGCCCACCCGAGAGACCGAGATGCCGACGTTGATCGCCGGCCGCACACCGGAGAAGAAGAGGTCGGATTCGAGGAAGATCTGACCGTCGGTGATCGAGATCACGTTGGTCGGGATGTAGGCGGAGACGTCGGAGGCCTGGGTCTCGATGATCGGCAGCGCCGTCAGCGAGCCGCCGCCGAGCTCATCGTTGAGCTTGACCGAGCGCTCCAGCAGCCGCGAGTGCAGGTAGAAAACGTCACCCGGGTATGCCTCGCGACCCGGCGGGCGCCGCAGCAGCAGCGACATCTGGCGGTAGGCGTAAGCGTGTTTGGTGAGGTCGTCGTAGACGCAGAGGGCGGCTTTGCCGTTGTAGAGGAAGTGCTCGCCCATCGCCGTGCCGGCGTAGGGGGCGATGTACTTGATCGGCGCCGCCTCGTCGGCGGGGGCGGCGACGATGATGGTGTTCTCCATCGCGCCGTTCTCCTCGAGCACCTCTTTGAGCTGCACGACGGTCGACATCCGCTGCCCGATCGCGACGTAGATGCAGATCAGGTCCTTGTCCTTGTTGTTGATGATCGTGTCGATCGCGATCGCCGTCTTACCGGTCTGACGATCGCCGATGATCAGCTCTCGCTGGCCACGGCCGACCGGGATCATCCCGTCGATCGCCATCAGGCCGGTCTGGACCGGCTCGGTCACCGGCTGGCGCTGGACGACGCCGGGGGCTTTGAACTCAGCCGGGCGGGTCTCGGTGGTGACGATCTCACCGCGATCGTCGAGCGGGCGCCCGAGTGGGTCGACCATGCGGCCGAGCAGCTGCTCGCCGACGGGAATCTGCAGCAGGTGACCGGTGCGCTTGACCGTATCGCCCTCGACGATCTTGTCCCACTCGCCGAACAGCACGGCGCCGACGTTGTCGGCGTCCAGGTTCAGGGCCAGGCCCGTCACCCCGTGCGGCAGCTCGAGCATCTCCAACGCCATGCAGTTGTCGAGGCCGTGGACGCGGGCGATGCCGTCGGCCACGGAGAGGACGGTTCCGACCTCTGAGAGGTCGGCGCTGTCGCTCTCCAACCCCTCGATCCGCTCGCGCAGAATGCTTGCGATCTCGTCTGGCTTGATCTCCATCGGGTGCTCCTAGCCTCCTTACGCCGCCTGGGCGACGCTCTTTCGAAGTTTCTCCAAGCGACTGCGGATGCTCGCGTCGAGGACCATGTTTCCTACTTGCAGGACGACGCCGCCGAGGATCTCGGGGTCGACGCGGCTCGCCAGGTCGACCTCCTGGCCGGTCTGACGCTGGATCTCCTCGCCGATCTTGCTCACCACTGCCGGGTCGAGATCGACAGCGCTGGTGACGGTGACGTCGATGCGGCGGTTCTCCTGCTTCCAGAGCTCCTCAAACTGACGACGGATGCGGAAGACCTCGGTCATCCGCTGCTTCTCGATCAGCAGCTCGAGGAAGTTGATGAACTCGGCGTCGGCGCCGTCGATCGCCCGCCTCGCCCCCTCGATCTTCTCCGCTGAGGAGAAGTAGGGGCTGAAGAAGAAGACCTGCAGGTCGCGGTTGCCGTTCACGGCATCGGCGAACTGCCCGAGCTGGTCACGGATTGCATCCAGCTTGCCCTTGTCCTTCGCGACCTCGAAGAGGGCGTCGGCGTAGACGTGAGCGGCGTCCTGCATCGGCTAGTTCTCCGACCCCGAGAGCTTCGAGAAGTCGACCTCGCCGAGAGCCTCCTCGACGAGACGACGCTGGTCATCGGCATTGAGGCTCTTGCGGGTCACCTTCTCGGTGGCCAGCACGGTCAGGTCGGCGACCTCCTTGCGGATCTGCTCCAGCGAGCGCCGGGTCTCGGCCTCGATGTCGCGCTTGGCCGCGTTGACCAGCTCCTCGCGCTTCTCCTTGCCGGCGGCGGTTGCCTCGGCCTCCGCCGTCTCGCCGGCTTTGCGGGCGCGGGCCATGATGTCGTCTGCCTGCTCACGCGCCTCGGCGAGCCGGCCGCGGTACTCGGCCAGCAGCTCGTCCGATTCACGCCGCTGACGCTCGGCCGCGTCAAGCGACTCGGCGATCGTTTTCGCCCGCCGGTCCAGCGCCTCCTGGATTTTCGGGAAGGCGAGCTTGCTCAACACCCACATCGTGAAGAGGAAGAGGACCAGCGTCCAGATCATCAGACCGAGGCCCGGGGAGACCAGGAAGCTGCCGCCTTCCTCCCCCGCTGCCTCCGCCGCGAGCGGGAGCGAGGCTATGTAGCCGAGAAGCTCCATCGCCCTAGAGGAAGAAGGCGATCAGGCCGAAGATGAACGTGTAGAAGGCCACGGCCTCGGTCAGCGCGAAGCCGAGCCAGCGGATGCTCTGGAGCTCGTCTTTCATCTCGGGCTGACGAGCGACCGACTCGATCTCCTTGCCGAAGATGAAGCCGATGCCGATACCGGCGCCAATCGAGCCGAGGCCGGCGCCGACGCCAAGGGCGATCGCCTTGCCGGCGGATTCGATGCCTTCGTCGGAGATGGCCGCGACCACAGGGGACAGGTCCATTGGAACAGTGCTCCTTTTCAGTGACTGGCGGAGGTAGCTCCGCCAAGGTAGATAGCAGTAAGGGTCGAGAAGATGAATGCCTGCAGCGTCGCGATAAGCCCGACCTCCAGGATGAAGAAGAAGAAGGCGAGCGGGAAGGTGAGGGCGCCGAGAGCGGCGATGCCGAGCAGCACTGCCAGCCCGCCGCCCATGAAGAGCAACAGCAGATGGCCAGCGAGGATATTGGCGAAAAGTCGCACCGAGAGCGAGATCAGGCGGGCGAAGTGCGAAACCGCCTCGATCACGAAGATGAAGGCCTTAGCGGCGGGGTTCATGTCCTCAAGGCCGGGTGGGAGCCAACTGGCGAGGTACTTGATCGGGCCCTTGGCCCGGACCCCTTCAACGTGGTAGGAGATCCAGACGACCAGGGTCAGGACCAGCGGGATCGAGAGGTTGGCGGTGGCGGCGTAGATCGCGAAGGAGGGGATTTCGAGCCCGAAGACCGTGAAGGTGTGCTCGGTGTTGGTCGGCAGCGGCAGGAAGCCGATCATGTTCGAGAACCAGATCCAGAAGAAGAGAGCGGCGAGGAAGGGGAACCAGCGCGACGCCATCTTCGGCTCGAGGTTGCCGCCGGTGATCGTGTTTTTGGTCATGTCGAAGGCGACCTCAACCGCGGTCTGCGTCTTGTTCGGCTTCTGCTCCATGCGGCGCGCGATCCAGACCATCGTCACGATCGTCAGGGTGCTGGCCAGCAGTAGGTAGAGGACCGCCTTGTTGATGCTGAGGTCGATGCCGGCGAGGTGGATCGAGATCCACGGTTCGAGTTTGAACTCGTTCTGGGGCTGGAAGTGTTCTTCTTTGCCGGAGCTGCCGAAGATCAGCACCATCAGGATCGCGACGGCGAAGTAGGCGCCGAGCCCGATCAGGACCTTGGCTTTGGTGCTCATGCCGCGCCCTGGCCTTCGGCCTCGTCGGCGAACAGGTGTTGGAGGCCCTGAGCGGCGAAGGAGACAGTGAAGAGGACAACGAGCAGGACCGCAGCGGAGAGACCGGCCTCATCGCCGAGCGTCAGGCCGGCTACCAGCACCACCGTCGCCATCAGCCAGACCCGGCCCAGGGTGGTCGCGGCGACCACGCCCATTGCCTTCTGGCGGTTACCGGCGACGAGCTCGGCCTGGGAGCGCTTCGCCGCCAGCTCCTGGATTCCGCGCTGGGCCAGCCAGGCGGCCGCCCCGGTGGCATAGCCGAGCAGCGGCAAACCACCCAGCAGAAAGACTGCGAGCGCGGCGGCCAGCACGAGTAGGTCGACGTACTTGAGAGGAGACATAAGTCAGGTAATAGGCGCCAACTCGGGGGAGCGGGCGGACGCGCGACTATATCCGAATGGGCGGCGAAACGGCTTTAACAAGCCACTTCGTGAGGCTTGTCACAACTTGTCACAATTCCGAAGCCGGCCTTTGGGGGGCGTCCCCCGAGTCGGTCTCGTCAATTTGCAGGGCTTCGAACTCACCGGTCTCGGGATTTACCCGGCCGCGGCGCAGCTTGAGAATCTCCAGCACGTAGACCAGGTAGACGCTGGAGGCCAATGCGATCAACAGACAAGCGACCATCACCGCCGTCCAGAGGACATCGAAGTGGCCGTGGTTGTCGCTGTAGGGGACAAAACGCAGGGCCAACGCCAGGCCCGCCATCACCAGCGTCCAACCGTAGAGATAGGCGACGGTGCGGCGCTGCGAGAAGCCGATGTTGGCCATCCGGTGGTGGAAGTGCCAGCTGTCGGCCTGGTAGATCGGCTGGCGGTATTTGAGTCGCTTGGCGACGACGAAACCGGTGTCGAGGATCGGCACTGCGAGCACGATCAGCGGGAAGGCGAGGGCAATCACGGCGTTGGTCTTCAGTGCCCCATATATGGACGCCGTCGCCAGTAGGTAGCCAAGCAGGTTGGAGCCGGTGTCCCCCATGAAGCTGGAGGCGGGCGGGAAGCCGTGGCGGAGGAAGCCGAGGGCGCCGCCGGCGGTCAGCGCCGCCAGCACGCCGGCAGCGTTGCGTTCCAGCGAGAGCGCGATCGCGGCGAGGGCGATGGCGGCGATCACGCAGACCCCGGCCGCCAGCCCGTCGACACCGTCGAGGAAGTTGATCACGTTGACGACAGCGACGATCCCGATCACCGTCAGCGGGTAGGCGAGCCAGCCCAGCTCGAAGCCGCCGACAAAGGGCAGGGTGAGGTTGTCGACCCGGACCCCGGCCGCAACCGGGATCGCCGCGGCGGCGATCTGACCGAGAAACTTCGGCAGCGCCGGCAGCTCCCAGACGTCGTCGGCGACGCCGACCGCGGCGATCGCGACGGCGCCGAGCAGGATCGCCCGGGTCTCGCTTTCGGCGGGGAGCCAGATCCAGCCGGCGGCCTCGACCGCGACCAGGATCGCCAATCCCGAGAGGCGCGGCATCGGCTTGTCGTGCAGGCCGCGCTCCTTGGGCTGATCGATCGCGCCGACCCGGAAGGCGAGGCGCTCGGCGTAGGGAACCAGCAGCCAGGCGATCGCGGCGGCCGCGAGAAAGGCGAGGACGGCGTCGGTGGTCGCTGCCATGCGCCGCTGAGCCTAGAGCGCCCCCAGGGCGGCATCGACGAGAAGCCCGGGATCGCGCCGCTCGCGGGCGCCGGCCGGCGCCTCGCGCTTGCGCAGCCGCAGCGCCGCCGGGTCGTCGAGGACCCGCAACCGTCCGTCGGCGATCAGCGCCTCGTCGACCCCTCCCATGCGGCCGCTGAAGGTGGTGAAGACCGGCGTGCCGAGGGCGACCGCCTCGCGGTTCATCGTCCCCCCCGCGCTGACGACCAGGTCGGCGTAGGCGATCAGGCTCTGGGCGTCGATCGCCCGCTCGGGAACGATCAGGTTGGCGGCGCCGAGCGCCTGCGCCGCCGCTCCCTGCTCCTCGGTGCGGGGGATGATCACCGCCTGGACCTCGGGGGACTCGGCGAGGCGGCGCACCGCGGCGGCGTAGACGTCGTTGGGCGCGTGGTACTCGGAGGTCTCCGGCGGGGGTCGCACCACCACCAACACCTTCTCGCGGTCCAGGCCGAGCTCGCCGAGCACCTTCGGATCGGGCTCGAAGTCGGCCAGGTAGTACTCCTCCTTCAGCCCCGGGTAGCGGCACAGCTTCTCGCCCTTGGCGCCGAGCCGCTTCAGCCTGTCGAGCGGGATCGAGTCGGGAACCAGAACCCGGTCGGCGGCGCGGAAGGCGACCTGGCGCTGCAGCCGAGCGAACTCGTAGTCCTGCATCTGCGCCGAGCGGATCCGCAGGAGGTAGGAGAGGACCGCGAGGTCGACCGAGCCGTGGCCGATCGCCAGCTGCGGTCGCTGCTCCCAGACCAGGCTCGCCAGGCGCCGCGAGCGGCCGACGAGTGCCCCGGCCTTGCCGAGCCGCGAAGCGCCGCCATGCTCGCCGACCGCCGTGTAGGGAATGCCGAGCCGCTCGAGAATGCCCAGCGTCTGCCCGTACTCGCGGGCGGTGACGAAGACCTCGTCGCCGCGGGCTTCGAAGCGCTCGATCAGCGGCCGCAGCACCAGCGGGTGCGCAGCGGCAGTGCAGTCAAACCAAACCTTCATCCCGCGCGCAGCCTCTGCCTGGAGAGGACGGGACTAGACCGTGGTCGGGGTCAGCTGGGGGTACAGGGGGTAACGGTCCATCAGCGCCCGGCTGCGCTCGACCAATCCCGCCCGCTCGGACTCGAAGTCGGTGCCGAGGGCGGCGACGACGATCGCGGCAATCTCGGTCATGTCGTCCTCGACCAGACCGCGAGTGGTCAACGCCGGGGTGCCGATCCGCAGGCCGGAGGGATTCATCGGTGGCCGCTCATCAAAGGGGATCGCGTTGCGGTTGACGGTGATCCCGACCGCTTCGAGCCGATCCTCGGCCGTTTGGCCGTCGAGGCCGGTCGGCGTCAAGTCGACGAGGACGAGATGGACGTCGGTGCCGCCGGTCAGGACCGGGACGCCGCCCGCTTCGAGGCCGGCGGCGAAGGCTTGGGCGTTGGCGATCGTCTGTCGCTGGCGGGCGGCGAACTGCTCGCTCGCGGCGATCTTCAGCGCCACCGCCTTGGCGGCGATCGTGTGCATCAGCGGCCCGCCCTGCTGGCCGGGAAAGATCGCTTTGTCGACCGCTTTGGCGTGCTCGGCGCGGCAGAGGATCATGCCGCTGCGGGGCCCGCAGAGCGTCTTGTGGATCGTCGTCGTGACGACGTCCGCCAGCTCAACTGGGTTCGGATGCTCGCCGGCGGCGACAAGGCCGGCGAAGTGGGCCATGTCGACCATCAGCTTGGCGCCCACCGAGTCGGCGATCTGGCGGAAGGCGGCGAAGTCGAGCTGGCGCGGATAGGCGCTCCAGCCGGCGACGATCAGCGCCGGGCGGTGCTCCTCGGCAAGCTGCGCGACCTCGTCCATGTCGACGCGAAGATCCTCGCGGCGCACGTGGTAGGGCACCGGGTTGTAGAGCTTGCCGGAGACATTCAGCTTCATCCCGTGGCTGAGGTGTCCGCCGTGGTCGAGCGCCATGCCGAGGATCGTGTCGCCGGGTTCGATCAGTGCCATGTAGGCGGCGTTGTTGGCCTGGGCTCCGGCGTGGGCCTGGACGTTGGCGTGCTCGGCGCCGAACAGCGCCTTGGCCCGGTCGATCGCCAGTTGCTCGGCGACGTCCACCACCACGCAACCGCCGTAAAAGCGGCGACCCGGGTAGCCCACGGCGTACTTGTTGGTCAGCACCGAGCCGACCGCATCGAGCACCGCCTGCGGTACGAAGTTCTCCGAGGCGATCATCTCCAGCGTGCCCTGTTGGCGGCGCAGCTCACCGTCGAGCACGGCGGCGATCTCGGGGTCGACGTCGCCGAGAGGTGCGGTCTGGAAGTTTTCGGGTAGGTCGCTCACGATGAGCGACGATACCAACGTCCTTGGATAGCCTGGCGCCGGTGAAGAGGCGTTTCCAAGCAGCAATCGCGGTGGCTGCGCTCTCCCTTGCCGCACTGGCCACCTCGGCGGGCGGGGCAGCCGGCGGAGCCGCTCCCGGGACGGCAACGCCCGCCAATCCCTGCACCGGGCCGGAAGCGCGGCAACTGCTCTGCCCCGACCTGCGCGTCGGACCCGCGGAAGACCTCTTCGTCGAACACGAGGGCGGCACCTACGGCTACGGCGGCGGCACCCACCTTTACGCCGGAAACGACATCCGCTCGCGCGGGCGTGGGCCGATGGAGCTGCGCGGCCGGCGCTACAAGCGCAACTGGATGCGGGCCAACCAGGCGATCTACAAGGTCGGCGGCGGGGTCGAGATCTTCCGCACCGAGGCCCAGCTGCACTTCTACTCGGTCGGCTACGAGTACGGCGGCTCCTACTGGAAGGTGCATGACCCGCTCAGCATGGAGATCTGGTCGCTCGACGAGCGCCGCCGGCCGCTGGCGCGGGTGCGCAAGGGACCCAAGGTCTTCTACTGCTTCCGCGACCTCGAGCGGACCCGAGCGATGAAGCGCTCACCGCACCGCCGCGTCTACCCCGCCTGCAGCCAGGACCCAGGGCGACAACGGGTGAGGCTGGGCACTTCCGTCGGCTGGTCGGACATCTATCCCTCGACCTACGACCGCCAGTGGGTCAACGTCAGTGGCCTGCGCGGCTGCTTCGCCTTCGTGATGCGGGTAGACCCGCAGGACCTCCTCTACGAGGAAAACGAGAACAACAACCGCTCGGTACGGATCATCCGACTCCCCTACCGCGACGGTCCACAGCACTGCTGAGCCGGCGGCTAGGCAAGGCCAACCGAGGCGAGAGCTGCGGCGAGGTCGCCCTCGGAGAGCGCGCCCTGGCGGAGGATTCGCCAGCTCCCGTCCGCCTCGATCGAGGCGATGTCGATCACGGTTGAAGGCAGGCCGGTCAGCTCACCACCGTCGATCGCCAGGTCAACGCCGGCGGCGATCTCCGCCGGCACGTCCTCGAAGCGCGACGGTGCCGGCTCGGCGCTGAGGTTGGCCGAGGTCTGGAAGATCGGGCACATCGCCCCAGCCAGCGGCCCGGCGATCAGGCGCACCCCGAGGCGGCAGCGGTCCTCGCGGCAGGCCAGCGGGTAGCGATGGGCAGGATTGGCGACGACGAGAGTGACCGGACCGGGCAGCAACGCGCTCGCGGCCGCCGCGGTGCGTGGCCGCAGCCCCGCAACCAGCTCCCGCAAAGCCAACGGTGAGAAATACATGACCGCCGAGGACTTGCCGTCATCGCGGCCCTTGAGCCGGTGGATGCGCTCGATCGCGGCGGCGTCGAGGGGGTCGCAGGCGAGCCCATAAAGACCATCGGCCGGGAAGACGGCGACGCCCCCAGCAGCGATGCAACGCTCCAGGGCCGTACGCGCCGCTGCATCGCCGTCGCGCTCGATCGAGACGAGCTCGCTCACCGCTGTCCCACCACTACACGCTCGATACCGGCGAGGTCGCGGCGGGTCTCGACCTCGGAGAAACCAGCATCCCGCAGCAGCCGGGTGACGGCGGATGCCTGTCCCTCTCCCACCTCCAGCGCCACCATCGGCCCTCCGAACGCATTTCCCTCCGGTATGCGGAGGGAAATGCGTTCGAACGCGGAGAGGAAGGCCCGGATTGCATTGAGACCATCCTCACCGGCCAGCAACGCCTCGCGTGGCTCCCACTGCGTGACCTCTGGCTGCAGTGAGGCCCAGTCAGACGCGGCAACATAGGGGAGGTTGGCGAGGATCAGGTCGAAGGGCGGATCCTCAGGCAGAGTGCCCTCGACGAAGCGAACGCGATTGGCGAGGCCGAGCCGTTCGGCGTTCGCTCGCGCCACTCCCAGCGCTGCCACCGAGGTGTCGGTCGCGGTTATCTCGCAAGCCGTCAGCTCGTCGGCGACGGCCAGAGCAATCGCGCCCGAACCCGTGCCGACGTCGAGCAGCCGTACCGGCGCTCGTTCCAAGGCGATTTCGACCAGCAGCTCGGTCTCCGGCCGCGGCACCAGCACCCGCTGGTCGACCGCCAGCTCGATGCTCCGAAACCATTTCCGCCCAAGGATGTAGGCCACTGGCTCACGTCGTAGCCGCCGCCGCACCATCTCTCCAAACACGCGTGCTGCCGCCGCTGGGACCGTCGCCGCCGGCTTGGCCACCAGCATCGCCCGCTCGCACCCCATCGCCTCACCCAGCAGCAGTTCCGCATCGAGCCGCGGATCTTCCACACCGGCAGCAGCGAGCCCATCGACCGCGGCGCCCAGCGCCTCCCTCACGCTTGCGGCAGCCAACGCCGTCAGGCAGCCGAGGCCGCGGCCTCGAGCCTTTGTCGTTTCTCCTCCGCGCCGAGAGCCTCGGTGAACTCGGAGAGATTGCCGCCGAGGACGCCGTCGAGATTGTGGGAAGTGAGCTTGATCCGGTGATCGGTGACCCGGCCCTGGGGGAAGTTGTAGGTGCGGATCTTCTCCGAGCGCTCGCCCGTCCCCACCTGCGCCTTGCGCTCGGAGGCGATCTTCGCCTGCTGTTCGGCCAGCTCGCGCTCGTATAGGCGAGCACGCAGCACCCGCATCGCCCGCTCCTTGTTCTGAAGCTGGGACTTCTCGTCCTGCATCGAGACGACGATCCCGGTCGGTTTGTGGGTGATCCGCACCGCCGAGTCGGTCGTGTTGACCGACTGGCCGCCGGGTCCGGAGGAACGGTAAACGTCGATCTGCAGGTCGTTCTGGTCGACCTGCACCTCGACCTCCTCGGCCTCGGGCAGCACCGCCACCGTGGCGGTCGAGGTGTGGATGCGGCCCTGGGACTCGGTCTCCGGGACCCGCTGGACGCGGTGCGTCCCCCCCTCGTACTTGTAGATAGAGAAGGCGCCGTCGCCCTTGACCGCGAAGGTGACCTCCTTGAAGCCGCCGGCGTCGGCCGTCGACTGCGAGAGAACCTCGGTCGTGAAGCCCTGCTCCTCGGCGTAGCGAGTCAGCATCTTGTAGAGGTCGCCGGCGAACAGGGCCGCCTCGTCGCCGCCAGTGCCGCCACGGATCTCGACGAGCACGTTCTTCTCGTCGTTGGGGTCGCGCTCGACCATCGCCAGCCGGATCTCCTCTTCCAGCTCAGTCAGGCGCGCCGGCGCCTCTTCGACGACCTTGCGCAGCTCCTCGTCCTCACCCTCCTCGAGCAGCTCGCGGGCTCCCTGAAGGTCGTCGTTGAGGGTCCGCCACTCAGCGCCCAGTGCCTGCGCCGGCTGCAGTTCGCGGTATTCGCGCCCTACCGCCGCATAGCGCTCGCGATCCCCGATTACAGCCGGGTCCGACATCTGCGCCTCCAGCTCGCCGAAGCGAGCCTCGATCTGCTCGACGAGCTTCTCAATCATGGGGGCAACCCTAGACGGGCGCTAAGCCACTATCTCGATGTGCTGCTGGCGCGCTGCCTCCTCGGGCGTCTCCACCGCCAGCACCGCCTCCAGGGCGGCGATCGCAACCGCGAGCTGCTCTTCGTCCGGTTCGCGGGTGGTCAGGTTCTGCAGCATCAGGCCCGGCCACATCACCGCCCGCACCCAGCGTTTACGGCGATTTTTGCCAGCCCACTTGATCACCTCGTAGGAGAGGCCGGCGATCAGCGGGATGCCGAGGATGCGCGAGGCCAACAGCCAGTACCAGGCCGGCAGACCGATCGGGGCGAAAACGAAGATTGCCAGCACCATCACGATCAGCAGGAAGCTAGTCCCACAGCGCGGGTGCAGACGCGAGTAGAGCTTGGCCCGGGCCGGGGTCAGTTCGTCTTCGGCCTCGTAGCAGGAGATCGTCTTGTGCTCGGCGCCGTGGTACTGGAAGACGCGGCGCAGGTCGGGCATTTTGCTGATCGCGAGGATGTAGCCGATGAAGATCGCCGTGCGCAAGACCCCCTCGACCAGCCAGAAGAGCAGCGAGGAGCCAAGCTGATCCTTGATCAGGCTGGTCAGCCCGACCGGGATGACGAAGAAGAGTCCCACCGCCAGGGCCAGAGATAGGGCGATCGTCAGCCCCCAGACCCAGCCGCCGATTTCCTCTTGCTTGCCCTCCTCGTCGTCCTCGAGCTGGGCGTTGGCGGAGATCGCCAGAGCCTTGAAGCCGATCTTCATCGACTCGCCTAGAGCAACGACGCCGCGGATGATTGGCAGCCGCCAGATCCGGTGCCGCTGCGCCCAGGGCTTCAGTGGCTCGGACTCGATCTCGATCTCGCCCTCGGGGGTGCGGACGGCGACGGCCCAAACCGTGACGCCGCGCATCATCACGCCCTCCAGCACAGCCTGGCCACCGACCGGGGCGTCGCGTTTGGCGACCAGGGCCCCGTCGGGCATGCGCAGCGGGTCTCCCCCGTTGCTGGAGACCGGGTCTGCCTGTGCCGAGCCCGGCGACGGGCTCACTGCCCTATTTCCCGGCCCTGTGCTTCGCGGCGCGGCGCTGGAAGCGCTCGACCCTGCCGCCGGTGTCGACAAGCTTCTGCTTGCCCGTGTAGAAGGGGTGGCACTCGGAACAGAGCTCGACGTGAAGGTCCGGGCTGGTCGAGCGGGTGTAGAACTGGTTCCCGCAGGAGCAGTGGACGTTCGCAAGCGAGTAATCGGGGTGAATTCCTGCCTTCATCTCCCCTCAGTCTAGAGAAGTCGGCAAGTGTTGCCGATAGAGCCATGTGGCCACAACCAATCGAGCCGCCGACGCGACCTGGGCACGGGCCCTGCTCTGGCCCCTGATCGCGATCCTGCTCGGCGGCACCGCCTTCGTCGCCCTGCACGACTGGTTCGGCCTCGGCGGCTCCAGTCTCGACAGCGCCGCCGAAGGCTGGGTCTACGACTCGGTGGTGCTCGCCGCCGGGCTCGCTTGCCTGGTGCGGGCGAGCCAGGTCGAGCACGAGCGGCCCGCCTGGCTGGCGATCGGCGCTGCCGTCCTCTGCTGGGCCGCAGCCGAGATCTACTGGACGGCCGCCATCCTCGACGACCCCTCCGCGCCCTACCCCTCGTTGGCCGACGCCGGCTATCTCCTCTACTACCCGCTCGCCGCAGCCGGCCTCGTAATGCTGATTCGGGCCCGCGCCCACGAGCTCGACTGGCGCCTCTGGGCGGACGGCCTGATCGCCGGCCTCGGCACCGCCGCCCTCGGCGCCACCCTCGTCTTCGACTTCGTCGCCGAGCAGACCAGCGGCACCACCATCCAAGTGGCGACGACGCTCGCCTACCCGCTCGGCGACATCCTCATGCTGGCGCTGGTCGTCGGCGTCATCTCCCTGACCCGCTGGCACCCGGGGCGCACCTGGTCCCTGCTGCTCGCCGGCCTCGCCGCGCTCGCCGTCGCCGACGCCGCCTACACGCTGCAGACGAACGGCGCGCAGGTACCCGGCGGCAACTGGATCGACCCGATCTACCTGATCGGCGCCGTCTTCCTCGGCGCCGAGGCTTGGCTGCACCGGGTCAGCGCCATCCCCGCCTCGGCGCGCTTCGATGGCTGGCGCGAGCTGATGGTGCCGGTCTTCTTCGCCGCGGTGATGATCGGCCTCTTCACGACCCAGTACTTCACCGCCACCAGCATCCTCTCGACGACCCTCTGGGCGGCGACGATGATCGCGGTGCTGGTGCGGCTGGGGATAAGCGTGAAGGAGAACAAGCGCCTGCTGGAGCAGGTGCGGACCGACCCGCTGACCGGACTTGGCAACCGCGGCCGGATGCAGGTCGACCTGGAGGCTGAGTGCGCGCGAGCGACAGAGGAGGAGCCGGCGGCGCTGCTGATCTTCGACCTCAACGGCTTCAAGCGCTACAACGACACATTCGGCCACCCGGCAGGGGACGACCTCCTGGTCCGACTCGGCCGCCGCCTGCGCGACAGAATCGGCGAGGACGGGATCGCCTACCGGATCGGCGGCGATGAGTTCTGTCTGCTGCTGACCTGCCCGCCGGAGCGCTTCAAGGCGATGACCGAGGTCGCGGCAGAGGCGATGAACGACAAGGGCAAGGACTACGAGGTGGCGGCCTCCTGGGGTGCGGTGCAGATTCCGACCGAGGCCGCCGATGCCGCCGAGGCGCTGCAGCTGGCCGACGTGCGGATGTACGCGCAGAAGGAGTCGCGGGTGACCGATCGCCGGGCGACCGTGCGCGGCAGCGGCTCAGGCGGCAGGGTCGGCGAAGCTCTCGAGCAGGGCTAGCAGCACCGCCGTCACCTCGGCCCGCTCTTCGGGCTCCTCGGAGCGGGCGATCAGCATCGCCGCCTCGTCGAGCGCGCCCAGCAGCAGATGCGCCATCGCCCGCACCGGCAGGGGACGGATCTCCCCCGCGTCGATCGCGGCGACCAAGCTGGCTTCGATCAGCCCCAGCCCGTTGGCGGCGGCGATCTCGCGCCAGCGCTCCCAGCCCAGCACCGCCGGCGCGTCGTGGAGAACGATCCGCTGCACCTCCTGCTCGGCGCAGGACTCGAGGAAGACCTCGATCCCCGCCCGCATCGCCGCCAGCGGGCTGGTCATTTCCGAGCCGAGCACGACCTTGGCGACCTGCTGCGTCATCTCCGCCTCGATCTCTTCGTAGACCGCCTCGAGCAGATCCTGCTTGCCGCCGAAGTGGTGGTAGAGGGCGCCGCGGGTCAGACCCGCCGCCCGCACGATCTCCTCGGTGCCGACCTCGGCATAGCCGCGCTTACCGAAGAGGCGGCGGGCTGCCGAGAGCAAGGCGCCGCGGGTGGCGCCGGCGCGCTCGGCCTGGGTGCGCCGCTCGGCACCCGAATCGGATCTCTCTGGATTTACATGCATACTGTATGTATGTTAGAGAACAGTCAACAGATGAACAGATCCAGCGCCGACTCATGCCCAGGACAGACACCCTAGAAGGAGACGCGATGACGACCGAGAGCAACCAGCGCAAGGAGATCGACCTGCCGGCCGGCCGCATCCGCTACCGCGAGGCCGGCGAGGGCAAGCCAGTCGTCTTCGTCCACGGCTACCTGGTCGACGGCCGGCTCTGGGACGGCGTTGTCGACCGCCTCTCCGACCGCTTCCGCTGCATCGCTCCCGACTGGCCGATCGGCTCCCAGCAGATCGCGATGAAGCCGGATGCCGACCTGACGCCGCCCGGCATCGCGGCGCTGGTCGCCTCCTTCCTCGATGCACTCGACCTCGAGGACGTGACGATCGTCGGCAACGACTCCGGCGGCGCCATGTCCCAGGTCCTGGTCACCAGCCATCCCGAGCGGATCGGCCGCCTCGTCCTCACCAACTGCGACACCCACGAGAACTTCCCTCCGGGGGTGTTCAAGCACCTGCCCAAGCTCGCTGCCATGCCCGGCGGCATGACCCTGCTCTCCCTCCCCTTCGGCATCCCCGCCGTCGCCCGCCGCGCTTTCAAGCCCTTCTCCAAGATCGGCATTCCCGACGACCTGATCGCCTCCTGGATGAAGCCCTCCCTCTCCGATCCCGACATCAAACGCGACCTGAAGAAGGTCACCGTCGGCATGAACAGCCGCCACACCATGGAGGCTGCATCCAAGCTCCGCAGCTCCGACCTGCCGATCCTTCTCACCTGGGCCCCCGGCGACAAGCTCTTCCCGCTCTCCTATGCCGAACGCCTTGCCGGCGAAGCCGGCAAGGCCAAGATCGTCCAGATCCCCGACTCGAGCACGTTCGTGCCGCTGGATCAGCCGGGGCGTCTGGCCGATGAGATCGCGGGGTTCGCCATCTGACCCAATCGAACACCGGTTCGCATTCCCGCAAAGTGCAGCTTTTTCGTCCGACGGGCGGTGGGAGGCTTTACATAACGCCCCCTAACAGGACGGTGAGCTATGGGAAAGCAGGTCTTCGACCAGGATCGGCCACGCAGTGCGATGGCGCGGCGGCTCGACGAAGCGTTTGCCGGCTGTGAGCAGTGGACGCTGGCGCCGCCGAGTCAGCGGCGCAGCAGCATCGACTTCAGCCCCCGCGCCTCGAGCTCTTCGAGGATGAGTGGCAGCGCCGCGGCGGTACGGCTCCAGGAGCCCGGCGCGCTGTAGTAGTCGGCGTCATGCAGCAGGACCACGTCGCCAGCGCTGACGGTGGCGGTGGACTTGCGCGCGATCGACTCGGCCGTCGCCCGCCGGGTCCAATCCCTCCCCCATTGCGACCAGAGCACCGGTCGCCAGCCTCGGCCTCGCACCGTTCGCAGACCTGAGGCGCTGAAGATCCCATACGGCGGCCGGTAGTCGGCTATCCCCTGTCCGCTCGCCTCCTCGATCGCCGCCTTCGCGCGGTCGGCATCGTCGAGCAGTTGGCGCGGGGTCAGTCGCAGCTGGTTGCGGTGGCGGTGGCAGTGCAACTCGACCCGGTGGCCGGCGGCGACGATCTCGGCCACCAGGGCCGGGCGCCGTTCGACCTGCTCGCCGGCGAGGAAGAAGGTGGCCGGAGCGCCGGCCTCGCGCAGGGTCTCCAGCACGGCAGGGGTGCCCTGCGGGTGCGGCCCGTCGTCGAAGGTGAGTGCCACCCCCTCCTCCCCGTCCTGGCGCAGAACTACCGGCAACCGCGTGCCGATCGCGGGCACCACCGGCGCCAGCGCCGGGCCGAAATGGGCGACCGCGGCAGCGCCGACGCCGACCGCTGCCGCGGCGGCGATCAAGGGGAGGTGGCGGTCTCCGGCTCCGCGGAGCCCGAAGCCTTCGGCGAGGCCTGCTCGGCGCCGTTTGCCTGCGCTGCAGGCTGAGCCGCGGCCGCCTGCTCGGCGTCCTTGCCGATGTGGATGCGGCTGGTGACCGGCTTGGCGACGCTCCAAGGGCTCTCCCAGTGCAGGACGGAGAGGGCCAGCAGGACGGCAATGGCCGCTAGGGACACCGCGGTGGCGACCCGCTCGGAGCGCAGGCGCCAGACCGGCTGTGGGCGTACGCGCGGGCGTACGCTCAACGTCCGCGAGGCGATCGAAGGCAGCGAGGCGAAGGAGGAGTCGGGCGAGCGGCGCTCGCGGGTGACGTGGCGCAGCATCGACTCCAGCTCATGCTCGGAGCGGGCCACCTCGGCCAGGCCGAAGCGCTCGAAGGCGGCGTTGTTGGCGCGCAGATGACCAGCGTTGAAGCCATAGGAGACAACCGGGCAGCCGCGAATGTGGGCCTCGAGCACGGTCAGGCCGGCGGTGGCGTGAATCATCGCGTCGGCGGCAGCCATCCAGTCGCTCATCTGCTCGGTGAAGCCGAGGATCCGCACCTGCTCGTCCTCGCCGAAACGGTTTTCGAGCCGCTCGCGGGCCGCCTCGTTGCGGCCGGTGATGCAGACGACGAGTGTGTCCTCGTCAGCCAGCGTCGACTCGATCGCGCCCTCGAGGTCGCCGACGCCCCAGCCGCCGCCGGAGACGAGCACGATCCGCGCATGGGCGGGGAGGTCAAGTGCCTCGCGGGCGTCGCGACGGGTGCGCGGCATCAGGAAGTCGCTGGAGATCGGCGGCCGCATCCACTCGACGCTGCCCGGCCCGGCCAGCCTTTCGACTTCCTCGATCGACTCGGGGTGGGTGACGAAGTGCATGTCGACCCCGGGGTGGACCCAGTAGCGCAGCCCGGCCAGGTCCGTGATCGCCGACTGCACGGGGACCAGCAGCCGACGGTTCTCGCGCAGCATCCCGAGCACCGCGGTGACGCCTGGGTAGGTCGAGATGACGACGTCGGGGTCATGTTTGGCGATCAGGCGCATCAGCCCACGAGCGCCCAGCAGATAGCCGAGGTGATGGGCGAGCCAGCGCGTCGGCGCGAACTTGGTCAGCAGCCAGTACTGGATGTCGAACAGCCAGGGCGCCCAGCGAAAGGTGAAGCGAGAGCCCTCGCGGATCGACGCAGAGCAGATCTTGCCCATTGCCTCGAGGCCATTGTCGATCTCGACCTCGGCGCCGGGGATCTCCTTCTCAATATCGGCCTTGATGATCCGCGCCGGCAGGTCGTGCCCCTCGCCGATGTCGGCGGTCAGGACCAGCACCCGCGGCGCCCGCTCCTCGAAGCGGGAAACACCCGCAAGCAGCGCCCCGGCGGCGTGTTCGTTGCCGTTCAGCGAGGGCTGTTTGCCCGGAATCGGATCCGGGGGGCGGGTCGTGCTGCGTACCCATTCGACGTACTTGCGCACGCCTTCTTTGAAGCTGGTCCCAGCCTCCCAGCCGAGCTCGGCGAGAGCCCGCTCGTTGGAGATCGACTTGCCAGGGAAGTCGCCAGGGCGCGGTGGCGTGTGGACGATCTCGCAGTTGTCCGTATTTTCCTGAACCCGCTCGGCGATTTCGAGGATCGTCACGACCTCGTCGCCGGAGAGGTTGTAGGTGCGGCCGGTGGCCTCGGGCTTGAGCGCGGCGACGATGCCGTCGGCGAGGTCCTCAACGTAGATGAAGCTGCGGGTCGTGCTGCCGTCGCCGGCGATCGTCAGCGCCTTGCCTTCGAAGGCAAGGTCGGTGAACTTGGCGACGACGCCGGCGGCGCGGGCGCGCGGCCCGTAGGGGATGCCGAAGCGCAGGACGGTGAACTCGAGGTCGTAGAGCTCGGCGTAGCCGGCGCAGTAGGTCTCGCCAGCGAGCTTGGTCGCCGTGTAGAGGTGGCGCGGCGCCGGGATCGCCGTTTCCTCATCGACCTCCTGCTCGACACAGTCGCTGTAGACCCAGGTGGTCGAGCCGTAGACGACGCGGCCGACCTTGGCTCGGCAGGCGGCCTCGAGCACGTTGAGGGTGCCGCGCGTGTTGACCTCCTCGGCCAGCACCGGGTCGGCGAGGACGTGAGCGACGTCGGCGACCGCGGCGAGGTGGATGACGGCGTCGCAGTCGCGCATCGCCAGGTCGAGGTTGGCGGGGTCGGTGATGCTGCCGGTGAAAGTCTCGACTTCCAGCGGCGAGTGGTACGGCGAGGCGCTGAGGTCGAAGATCCGCGGCGTGATCCCCTGATCGAGCAGGCGGTCAACGACGTGGGAGCCGATGAAGCCCCCGCCTCCGGTTACCAGGACCCTCATGCAGCTTCCTCGCTCAGCGCCGCCGCGCGGCTCTCGGGGCGGTAGTAGAGCGGCACGCACCAGTGATTCTGCGCCACCCAGTCGGTGTTCGGCAGCTCCTCGGAGCGGCCCATGATGCGGTGGCACGGTTCCTCGTAGACGCGTCCGGTGGACTTCTCGATCTGCTCGAAGACGATGTACTTGTAAAGGCCGGAGGTCATTCCCTCGGGCAGCTCCAGAAGGGCCGGGTGCAGCGGGTCGAGGTGCTCGCTCGCGTACTCGTTCTTCCAGGCGACGATCTCCTCCAACCTCTCGGCCTGGACCAGGCCGAGGGCGGCGGTGAACTCGCTCATCCGGAAGTTGAGGCCGTCGACCTCGTGCTCGAACTTGCCGTAGTTGCGGAACTTGGCGGCGAACTCGATCAGCTCCTCGTTGGAGGAGACGAGCACCCCTCCCTCGCCGGTGGAGACGGTCTTGGTTGCGTAGAGCGAGTAGACGCCGGCGTCACCGAAACCGCCCGGCTTGGCGCCGTTCCAGTCGGCGCCGTGGGCGTGGGCGCAGTCCTCGAGCAGAAAGATCCCGTTGTCCCGGCAGTAGGCGGCGATCCGCTCGGCGTCGAAGGCGATGTGGCCGCCGATGTGGACGAGGATCGCGGCGCGGGGCTGGTGACGCTCGGCCTTGCGCTCGAAGTCCTCGAAGGACATGCAGAGGTCACTGCGGTTGCAGTCGACGAACTCGACCTGGGCGCCGGCGTTTACGGCTGCCAGAGGCGTCGCCATGAAGGTGTTGGAGGGACAGAGCACCGTCTCGCCACGGGCGCCGGCAAACTCGAGCGCCGCCAGGGCACCACCCGCCCAGCTGGAGAGCCCGAGGCTGGGCAGCCCGTTCCACTGCGACCAGCGCTGCTCGAAGGCGGCCAGTTGCTTGCCCTCCGACCACTGCTCGGAGTCGAGCACCTCGGTCCAGAGGTCGAAGAGCCTGCCGCGGTCGCGGTGGTCGAACCCGATCGCGAACTTGTCGGCGACCACGTTGGTATCTACAGGTGGCAAAGCCGCGTCAGGCTACCAGCGGAGCCAGACCCAAGCTTCGATCATTTGTCGGCGTGCGCGGAGTCGATGACCGCCCCCACTGCGCGCGAGCCCGCCAGCAACACCGTGCCCGCCAGGGCGACGGCCATGAAACCGACCAGTGCGACTCCCCCGAGCGGGGTCTCGCTCCACGACTCGCCGAAGATCAGCGGCGCCAGCACCACCGGCACCAGCACCTGGATGGCGAACATCACTGGCGCCACGTGGGTGGCGGGCCGGCGCTGTAGGGCGCTCATCTCGCTCAACAACGCGACCCCCTCCGAGGCCACCGCGGTGGCCAGCCAGGCGACCGCGACCAGCAGCGCCCCGGCGGCCAACTCGTCGGTGAGCAGCTTGCTGGAGATAGCGGTCCACGCATACCCGAACCCAGCGCTGAGTACGGCTAGGAACCCGACCACGGAGGTTCGCCCGCGCAGGGCATAGGGAGCGGCGATCGGAATCGCGACCAGGCCAAGGGCCAGGGCTATCTGCGCCGTGCCCGCGTGGTCGGTGGTGCGCTCGGGCGCCGCCCAGGCCACACCCACGACTCCGATCAGGATCGCGGCAACCGCCATGTACTCGCGCCTTCCAGGCGCCTCCCCCAACTTGGTCGCCCCCAGCCACAGCAGCACGATCAGCCCGCTGACCAGACAGGGCTGAACCACCGTCAACGGCGCCAGCAACAGGGCCACGATCTCCAGCGGCCACCCCACCAGCCCCAGCGCCGTCGCCCCCAACCAGCGCCGGTTCCGCACCAGCTTGCCGATCAGCGATGGTCGCAGCGAATGCTCCGCCGGCACCCCCCGCACCTCCAATGCCTGCAGCGCGATCGAGGTGTTGTAAAGCAGCGAAGCCCCAACCGCCGCGACTATCCCCAGCGCCAGCACGGCGCGACCCTAGCTGCTGGTGCCGTCGAAGCCAGTCACTCAGCCCTGAATGCGGGCTGCTCGCCGCGACCGGGCTCGCTCGGCTTGGGCGCGTTCGCCGTAGCGACCGACGGCGAAATAGTTGGCGATGCCGCCGAGCGACAGAACGGCAACCGTCGCCAGAGCCAGGACATAACCGTTGACCCCGATCGCAAGCAGAACCACATCGAGGACGATGCTCAGCGAGAACATGCCGATGACGATCAGAAGCAATGCCCTGCTCATCTCCTTGTTCAGATCCACGATCCCATCCTATTCAACCAATGCAGACAAAACGACGAGGAACATCGCGAAGGCCAACCCACACAGGCCACCGGCCGCGGTCAGCTGACGCAGCTCCGGCTCGGCGGCACCGCGAAGCGCGAGCCCCGCGTGAAACACGAAGCCGCCGACCGCGATGCACGCTGCCATCAGCCCAGCGGCGGTCGCGAACTGAGTGAGCAGCGCTCTATCCATCGCGCCCCACCCTAAAAAGCGAAAACGCACAGGTGGCGCGGGAATCACGCCAACTGTGCGTCAGGAGTGTCGCGAAAGGCTCAGGTCTCCTGGTAAAGCGGCCCGTCGCCGCCCTCAGGCAGCGTCAGGCGCCCGCCCTTGGCGGTGATCGCGCCACACTGGACGCAGTTGGAGGCGGTGACGTGGACGTCGACCTCGGCGGCCTGGCTCTCCAGCTGGTCGTCGGGGATCTCGTAGACCTGGGCCGGGCACATCGAGACCCACGTCTGGGCGATCTCGCGCGGCACCCGGGTCTGGATGCGGACGTGATTGGGAGCGTCGTCGCGGGTGGCGTTGCCGGAGAGGAAGACCGAGTCGAGCTTGTTGAAGGTCAGCTCGTTGTCGGCCTTCAGGTAGGTGTCGCCGGCCTTGCCGAGGTCCATCTCGACCTCGGAATCGTGCTCCTGCTTCCAGTGGCCGCCGGGGAAATGGCCTTTGGTGACCGTCATCGCCGAGGCGAAGGCGCCACCAAGGAAGAAGCCTTTCGAGAAGGGCTGGCGCATGTTGCGCGATTCGTAGAGATCCTTCTCGATCATCGAGTTGTGGATCTTCTCGTCGTAGGCCTCGAAGTTGACCGAGTCGATGTCCTGCTTGAGCGCGTCGACGATCGTCTCCGCCGCATACATGCCGGCGTGCATCGCGTAGTGGACGCCCTTCAGGGTCGGGACGTTGACCATGCTGGCGGCGTCGCCGGCGATCAGCATGCCCGGCACCGCCAGCCGCTTCGGCATCGCGAAGTAGCCGCCGGAGGGGATCGTCTTGGCGCCCCAGGCGACCCGCTTGCCACCGTCGAGCAGCTTCTTGATGAAGGGGTGGGTCTTAAGCAGCTGCAGGGCGTCGTGGACGGAGAAGGTGGCGTCGGTGTAGTCGAGGCCGGCGACGAGGCCGATGCAGAGCTTGTCCTCGCCCATCGGGTAGATGAAGCTGCCGCCGAACTCGTTGAAGCGCGGCGATTTACGCAGCGGCCATCCCATCGTGTGGATCACCCGGTCGAGCGGCTCCTTCACCTCCCAGACCTCTTTCACCCCGAGCTCCCAGCGCATCGGGTCGGCGCCGTGCAGGTCGAAGTAGTCGTAGGCGGCGTAGGTGAGATGGCCGACGGTGCCCTCGGCGAGCACGGTCACCTTTGCGGTCACGTCGGAGCCGGGCTCGAAGTTGCCCAGCTCTTCGCCGTCCTTGCCACGGCCGCGGTCGCCGGAGCGGACGCCCTTGACGACCCGGTCCTCGACCAGCAGCTTGGTCGCGGCGGTCTCGGAGAGGATGTAGACGCCGGCCTCCTCGGCTTTCTCGGCGAGGAAGCGGCCGAGTTTCGAAACCGAAGTGACGTAGTTGCCGTGGTTGCGGAAGTTCGGCGGCATCGGTTTCAGCGGCAACGCCGCCTTCGAGGTCAACATGTAGACCGCGTCCTTGGTGACCTCCTGGTAGACCGGCCACTCCGACTTGTCGAGGTCGGGGAACAGCTCTTCCATCGCCGAGGGCTTCATGTTCGCCCCCGAGAGCAGGTGCGCGCCCGCGACTTTGCCCTTCTCGATGACCGCGACCGGGACTTCGCCGAGCTTCTCGGTCAGCTCCGGCTCGTTCTCGAGCAGCTGCATGATTTTGTTGGCACAGGCGAGACCGGCGGGCCCGCCGCCGACGATCGCGATCCCCACCTCGATGCGCTCGTCGGCGGGATCGGTCGGAGGACCGATCACATCGGCTGAGTCGAACGGCGGTGGGAACTCGATAGGTGCGACGGCGGGCATGTCCTCAGCTGCCCTTCTTGGCCTTGATCGCCTCCGTCAGCTTCGGGACGATCTTGTGCAGGTCGCCGACCACGCCGAGATCCGAGAACTCGAAGATCGGCGCGTTGGGGTCCTTGTTGATGGCGAGGATGTTCTCCGAGTTCTGCATCCCGACCTTGTGCTGGATCGCTCCGGAGACACCGGCCGCCAGGTACAGCTTCGGCGCCACGGTCTTGCCGGTCTGGCCGATCTGGGCCGCGTAGGGATACCAGCCGGCGTCGACGACGGCACGGGTCGCCGCGACGGCGCCACCCATCGAATTGGCCAGCTGCTCGCAGAGCTCGAAGCCCTCTTTGGCTCCGAGACCGCGACCGCCGCCGACGAGGATGTCGGCGTCCTCGATGTTGACATCGGCGCCACGCTGCTCGCCGCGCTGCACCATCTTCGCCTTGGTCGACCACTCGGAGAGCTCGACGTCGACGTCGACGACCTCGGCGCTACCGCCGCTCTCCTTCGCGTCGAAGGCGTTGAGGCGGCCGATGATGATGCCCGGCTCGCTGACGTAACCGACGTCGGCGATCTGGGAGTCCTGGAGGATCGGGCGCTCGGCGACCAGCTTGCCGTCCTGCACCTTGACCTCGGTGACCTCCATCGTCACGCCGGCGTTGAGGCGGGCCGTGAGACCGGCGCCGATCTCGAAGCCGAGCAGACCGCCGCCGAACAGCGCGTAGGAGATGCCGTTGTCCTGGATCACCTTCGCCATCGCGTCGACGATCGGCTGGGCCAGACCCTCGGGCACGCTCTTGGCCCGGTAGACCTTGGCCGCACCCCAGTTGCCGAGCGAGGCACAGGCGTCGTCGGCGATCTCGCCGACGACCAGAGCGGCGGCCTCGCCGCCGATTTCGCCGGCTAGCTTCGCCGCCTCGGAGATAGCCCCGAGCGAGTTTTTGTTGAAGTTGCCCTCGTCGTCGTGGAGGGCGTAAACCAGAATGCCGGCCATCTAGATCAGCTTCCTCTCGTCGAGCCAGGCGACGATCTTTTCGACCGTCTCGTTGGTGTCCTCGTCCTCGATGATCTCCCCGGCTTCCTTGGGGGGAGGCGGGTTGAGGGCCAGGACCTTCGTCTTCGAGCCGGCCTCGCCGACCTGGCCGCCGTCGATGCCGACGTCGCCGGTCGCCTTGGTGTCGAGGGGTTTTTTCTTCGCCCCCATGATCGCCTTCAGGCTTGGGTAACGCGGCTCGTTGATCGCGTCACCGACGCTGATCACAGCGGGCAGCTCGATCTCGACCGTGTCGTAGCCGTACTCGGCCTGCCGCTCGCAGCGCAGCTTGCCGTCATTGATGTCGATCCCGATCACCTGGGTCAGCGAGGGCATCTTCAGGTGGTCGGCGACGACGGCACCGATCGTGTAGCACTCGCCGTCATCGGACTGCTGGCCCAGCAGGACCAGGTCCGGGCTCTCGGACTCGAGCACCTTGGCCAGTGAGAGGCCGGTGGCGCAGACGTCGGAGCCGGCGAGCGCAGCGTCGGAGAGGTGCACCGAGCGATCGGCGCCGAGCGCCACCGCCTTGTGCAGGGCACGAACCGCGGAGTCGGGGCCCATCGTCACCGCGACGACCTCCTCGACCGGGATCGCTCCACCCTCCTTGATCTGCATGGCCGCCTCGAGAGCGTGCGTATCGAAAGGATTGAGGTTTTTCTCGCCGCTGCGGTCCACTCGCATCGTGCTGGGGTCGATGCGCTTCTGGACGGCAGCGTCCGGAACCTCCTTGACCAGGACGCAGATCTTCAAGTTCGAGCCTCCTTGGGCTGGTTGATTGACCAGTCAGTCAGTGAGTCAGAGAAAGTTTATCCAGCTTGCCCGGCGGGACGCTATTCGCCGTGCTGATGCCGCTCGGCGGCGCCCTCGCGGATGAAATCGACGATGTCGTCGGTCCCGGAGCCGGGCGTGAAGACTTCGGCGACGCCGAGCTTCTTCAGCTCGGGGATGTCGTCGGCCGGGATCGTGCCGCCGACCGTGACGAGGACGTCGTCGACACCCTGCGCCGCCAGCAGCTCCACCACTTTCGGCACCAGCGTCATGTGAGCACCGGAGAGGATCGAGAGGCCGACCGCGTCGGCGTCCTCCTGGATCACCGTCTCGGCGATCTGCTCCGGCGTCTGGTGCAGGCCGGTGTAGATCACCTCCATGCCGGCGTCGCGCAGGGCGCGAGCGATGATCTTGGCGCCGCGGTCATGGCCGTCCAAGCCGGGCTTGGCGACGACGACGCGGATCTTGCGGGCGGTGGCGGCCTCCATGCGGGCGAGAAGGTTAGTGGAGAACGGACGAGGCCGAAAACCAAGCAGGTCGGGGGATGCAGGGAGCGAGGGAAGGGGAGCGCACATCAGTGCGTGACCCGACCCGAGCGACCGAAGACCCCGAGATGCGCCGGTTTGCAGGCCTCGTGCCTAGAAGACGGGCGACTCGGTGTAGGTCCCGAAGACCTCCTGCATCGCCGCGATCATCTCGCCCTCGGTCGCCAGCGCCCGCGCCGCCGCGATGATCGGCGGCATCAGGTTGCCGTCGCCGGCGGCCGCCCGCTTGAGCTCGGCGAGCGCGGCCTCAACCGCGGCGGAGTTGCGCTTTACCTTGGTCCCCTGCAAGCGCTCGACCTGCTTGCCTTCCAGCGCCGCGTCGATCTTCAGGATCGGGGTTGGCTCTTCGCCGTCCTGGACGAAGTCGTTGACGCCGACGACGATCCGCTTGCGCTCGTCCACCTCGCGCTGGTAGGTGAATGCGGAGTCGGCGATCTCGCGCTGGGGGAAGTTGCGGCGGATCGCCTCGACCATCCCCCCCAGCTCGTCGATCCGGGCGAAGTAGCCATACGCCGCTTCCTCCATCTCGTCGGTCAGCTTCTCGACGAACCAGGAGCCACCGAGCGGGTCGGCGGTGTTGGTGACGCCAGACTCCAGGGCGATGATCTGCTGGGTGCGCAGGGCGACCCGCACCGCCTCCTCGGTCGGCAGTGCCAGCGCCTCGTCGAAGGAGTTGGTGTGCAGCGACTGGGTACCGCCAAGCACCGCCGCCAGTGCCTCCAGCGAGGTGCGGACGATGTTGTTGAGCGGCTGCTGCGCGGTCAGCGAGACACCGGCGGTCTGGGTGTGGAAGCGCAGCCGCATCGACTCCTCACGCTTGGCCCCGTAGGTCTCTTTCATCTCGCGAGCCCAGATCCGGCGGGCGGCGCGGTACTTGGCGATCTCCTCGAAGAAGTCGATGTGGGCGTTGAAGAAGAAGGAGAGCCGCGGAGCGAAGTCGTCGACGTCGAGGCCACGCTCGATCGCCCGCTCGACGTAGGTGAAGCCATCCTTGAGCGTGAAGGCCAGCTCCTGCTGGGCAGTCGAGCCGGCCTCGCGGATGTGGTAGCCGGAGATCGAGACCGGGTGCCAGCGCGGCATGTGCTCGGTGCACCACTCGATCATGTCGGTGACCAGCCGCATCGCCGGCTCGATCGGGAAGCACCACTCTTTCTGGGCGATGTACTCCTTGAGGATGTCGGTCTGGATCGTCCCCCCCAGCTTCTCCGGCGGGACGCCCTGGCGCTCGCCGACCAACACGTAGAAGGCGAGCAGGATCGCCGCCGGGGCGTTGATCGTCATCGAGGTGGTGACGCCGCCGAGCGGGATGCCGTCGAAGAGCTGCTCCATGTCGTCGAGGCTGTCGACGGCGACGCCCTCGCGGCCGACCTCGCCGAGGCTGCGGTGGTGGTCGGAGTCGTAGCCCATCAGGGTCGGCATATCGAAGGCGGTCGAGAGCCCCGTCTGGCCGTGGTCGAGCAGGTAGTGGAAGCGCTCGTTGGTCTCCTCGACCGTGCCGAAGCCGGCGAACTGGCGCATCGTCCAGAGCCGCCCCCGGTACATCGAGGGGTAGGGCCCACGGGTGAAGGGGTACTCGCCCGGATAGCCGATCCGCTCCTCGATGTCGGGCCGCACGTCCTCGGCCGTGTAGAGCGGCTCGATCGGGTGCCCCGACATGGTCGTGAACTCGGCGTCGCGCTCGACCTGCTCTGAGTAGACCTCCTCGCGCCACTGGTGGGCGCGACGTTTGGCTCCGGGCTCGACTGCCATCGAACCAGTCTAAATGCGGCGGAGCGGTAAACGCCGCGGCGACGGCTTGCGGCGACCCGCGACCCGCGAGGCGCCGAAGCCGGCGACAGTCGCCAGCAGGGTTACCGAGATGGCGACGAGGCGGCGGCCGAGCCGCTCGAAGCGCAGCGTCTGCCAGCCCTCCTGCTTGGCGATCTCGGCCAGCGGCGGGTCGGGGTTGACGGCGACCGGGTTACCGACCGCACGCAGCATCGGCAGGTCGGAGAGCGAGTCGGAGTAGGCGTAGGAGGCGGCGAGGTCGATCTCGTGGCGGGCAGCGAAAGCCTGCATCGCCTCGACCTTGCCGGCGCCGTAGACGAAGGGACCGTCGAGGCGACCGGTGAAGTTGCCGTCGGCACCGACCTCGTAGCGGGTGCCGATGCCGCCGTCCATGCCGAGCACGCTCGCCAGCGACTCGACCACCCCGTTGCCGGCGGCGCTAACGATGAAGGTGGCGCGGCCGGCGTCCTGGTGGGCGTGGACCTCGTCGAGCATCTGCGGGTAGACCCGCGGCAGGATCGCCGCCATCACCTCCGGGCCCATCCGCTCGATCGTCTTCTCCGGCACCGCCGAGATCAGCTCGCGGGCGACCTTCAGGACCTCGGCAGTGCGCTCGTCAGTGGTGCCGCGCAGCCGGTAGCGCAGGTGCTCGAAGGCCCAACTGGCCAGCAGGCGGCGGCTGACGATCCCCTGCCGGGTCGCGACGCGGGCGAACTGCATCCCAGAGGACCCCGCCATGAGGGTCTTATCCAAGTCAAAGAAGGCGGCACCGCGGCTCATCAGATTCCTATCCCTAGAACGGGTCCGAAAACCAAGCAGGTCGGTGGACGCAGGGAGGCCGGTGAGGGGAGCGCACTATTGGTGCGTGACCCGATCCAGCCGACCGAGGACACCGAGATGCGCCGGTTTGCAGGGCCCGCCTATGCGGAGACCTCCAACACGATCGCGTCGCCCTGGCCGCCGCCGGAGCAGATCGCGGCGACGCCGAGGCCACCGCCGCGGCGCTGCAGCTCGTGCACGAGGGCGCCAACTATGCGAGACCCGGAGGCACCGATCGGGTGCCCGAGGGCGATCGCGCCGCCGTTGACATTGACCTTCTCCTCATCGACGCCGAGCATCCGCACCGAGTTGATCGCGACCGAGGCGAAGGCCTCGTTGATCTCCCAGAGGTCGACCTCCTCAGGGCTCTTGCCGATCTTCTGCAGCGCCTGCTTGGCGGCGTTGGCGGGAGTCCTCGCCAGATAGGGGAAATCGTCGGCAACGGTGCCGTAGGAGAGGACGCGGGCGAGGGGGGTCCGCCCTTCGCGCTCAGCCCACTCGTCCGAGGCGACCACGATTGCCCCGGCGCCGTCGTTGACGCCCGGCGCGTTGCCGGCGGTGTGGGTGGCGTCGGAACCACCGATCGCCTTCAGCCCGGCCAGGGTCTCGAGCGTGGTGTCGGGACGGATCGCCTCGTCGGCCTCGACCGTGTTCTCGCCCTTGCGCGTCTTCACGGTGACGCCGACGATCTCGTCGGCGAGCCGGCCGGCGTCGGTCGCCTCAGCGGCGAGCCGGTGCGAGCGCTCGGCGAAGCGATCCATGTCGACGCGGGTGATCTCAAGCTCGTTGGAGACCTCGCTGGCCTCGTTGATCATCTGCTTTTCGGTGAAGGGGTTAGTCAGGCCGTCGTGGGTCATTGCGTCGATCGCGCTGACGTCGCCCATGCGGAAGCCGAAGCGGGCACCCGGCAACAGGTAGGGAGCGCCGCTCATCGACTCCATGCCGCCGGTGACCGCGACCTCGCTGTCGCCGGCGCGGATCGAGAGATCGGCGAGGCCGACTGCACGCATGCCCGAAGCGCAGACCTTGTTGATCGTCTCCGAGGGGACCTCCTTGGGGATGCCGCCCTTGATCTGGGCCTGGCGCGAGGGAATCTGCCCCTGACCGGCCTGCAGGACCTGGCCGAAGACAACCTGCTCGACCTGCTCGGGGGCGACACCGGAGCGCTCCAGCGCAGCCTCGATCACGGTGCCGCCGAGGTCGGTCGCATTAAGTGAAGAGAGCGCTCCACCCATCTTCCCGAACGGGGTGCGCGCGGTTCCAAGGATCACAGTGCTGGGCATCAACGGCCTTTCTCTCTGGCTAGGTCGAGCTTCGGTCGGAGGGCGTCTGGCCCCGGGCAGTGAAGATACCGACCAGCCCCTAGACTCGGCCGCCGATGAGGGTCGAGGTGAGCCAGGCAGAGCTGTCCGCGGTGGGCGCCGATCTCGTCGTCGTCGGCCTGCACGAAGGAGACTCGCTGCCGGCCGAGCTTGCCGACGCCCCAGGCGCCGCCGATGCCAAGGGGGACTTCAAGAAGCTGGCGACGCTGCATCCAGAGGCCCCAGCGCGGGTACTGATCGTCGGGCTCGGCAAGGCGGAGGACGTCGACGCCGAGCGCCTGCGCGTCGCCGCGGCATTGGCTGCGAAGGAGGCGACGCGGCTCGAGCTGAGCTCGCTCGCTTGGCTGCTGCCCGATGCTGGCGACGAAGAGGCAGCGGCCGCTGCTCTCGTCACCGGCACGATCCTCACCTCCTATCGCTTCGACCGCTTCAAGAGCGCCGACCCTGACAAGCCGGCCGCTGTCGGGGTCGAAACGCTGACTGTGCTGGGACCCGCGACCGTCGCTGCCGCGACGGAGCAGGCGCGCATAAGTGCGGAAGCACAGAACCGCGCCCGCGATCTACAGAGCCTTCCCGCCAATGTTGCGACCCCAACTTTCCTCGCCGAACGCGCGAGCGAGATCGCCGCCGGCAACGAGGCCATCGAGGTCGAGGTGCTCGGGCGCGAGGCGCTCGAGGCCAAAGAGATGGGTGGTCTGCTCGCGGTCAGTCAGGGTGGCCCCGAGGAGCCAAGGCTGATCGTCCTCCGCTATAGCGGCGGCGGCTCCGGCCCCACCCTCGGCCTGGTCGGCAAGGGGGTGACCTTCGACACCGGTGGCATCTCCTTGAAGCCCGGCGCCGGCATGCAGGAGATGAAGATGGACATGTCCGGCGCCGCCGCGGTGCTGGAGGCGGTCGCGGCGGTAGCCGAGCTGGGCCTGGCCGTGAATCTGGTCGCGGTGGTCGCCTCGACCGAGAACATGCCGTCCGGGACGGCGATCAAACCGGGCGACATCATCACCCAGTACAACGGCAAGACGGTCGAGGTCAACAACACCGACGCCGAGGGTCGCCTAATCCTCGCCGACGCCCTCGCCTACGCGGTCGAGCTCGGCGCGGAGCGGATTATCGACCTCGCAACCCTGACCGGCGCCGTCGTCATCGCGCTTGGCTCCACCTATGCGGCGGTGGTCGCCAACGACGACGAGCTCGCCGCCGAGGTCGAGCGGGCCGGCACCGACAGCGGCGAGCTGGTCTGGCGGCTGCCGCTGCACCCCGAGTTCAAGGCGCTGATGAAAGGGAAGGTCGCCGACCTCTCCAACCTCGCCTCGAAGCGCAAGGCCGGCACGATCACCGCCGCTTCCTTTCTCGAGGAGTTCGTAGGCGAGACGTCCTGGGCCCATGTCGACATCGCCGGCACCGCCTGGGACGTCGGCCGCGAGTACACCGGCAGCGACGCCAGTGGCTTCGGCGTCCGCCTGCTGGTCGAGCTAGTCCGCGAGCTCGCGGACTAGCTTCCTCAGCAGCCCCTTCAGCTGCCGAGGATCATGCAGGTGGCCTGGCCGTGGGCAAGCAGCTTGCCGCTGTCCGCCGCACGCAATGACGCCTCCGCAGTCGCCTGTTTGCGGCCGCGATAGAGAACGGTGGCCTCACAGAGGACGCGGCCGGTGTCGCGGCTGATCGGCCGCACGTACTTGGCCTCGAGGCCGAGCGAGGTGTAGCCGACACCGGCGGGCAGGGTCGTGTGAACCGCACAGCCGAGGGCCGAGTCGAGCAGAGTCGCGGCGTAGCCACCGTGGACGACGCCGATCGGGTTGTAGTGCTCCTCCCCGGGTTCGCCCTCGAAGATGACCCGCCCCTCCTCGAGCTCGACCGGTCGCAGGCTCATCGTCACTGCGATCGGCGGCGGCGGCATCTCACCGGTGATCACCGCGGTCATGTACTCCAGGCCAGTCATCGTCGCTCCGGCCGCGGCAGTCGGCACCGGGTCCTGCCAGACCAGAGTGCGGCTGCGAGTGGTCTCCGGGCTGGAGAGGGCAAAGGCTTCCGCCACGTCCTGGGCGTTTCCCTCGGGGGCGGTGACGACGGTGCCTTCGCTCATCGGCCCCCGCCCCGCCTCATGGCGACGGCCGAGTGCCCCTGTGAGCGCGCGGGCGCCGGGTAGAGCAGGTCGGCGGTGATCTCGGCCTGGGTGATCGAGACCCGAGGGGCCTTCGAGCGATGGTTGCGGTGTCTGTGGATCAGCCTCATCTCAACGCCTCCAGTCGGCATTAACGGCTTGGTTTCATCAAGCAACTCATACTGCTTGCGCAGCTTACCCCAGATAGTTGCTTGATGCAACCAAGTGTGCCAAGATCACACCTATGCTCGGTCACGACTACCCAGGCCAGATCTGTTCGATCGCCAAGTCGTTGGAGGTGATCGGCGAGCGCTGGTCGCTGTTGATCGTGCGCGACGTGATGAACGGCAACCGCCGCTTCGGCGAGCTGCAGCGCTCGCTCGGGATCGCCCGTAACGTGCTCTCGGCGCGACTGCAACGACTAGTTGAGGAGGGCATCCTCGAGCGCCGCGCCTACCAGGAATCGCCGCCGCGCCACGAGTACTTCCTAACCGAGAAGGGCCTCGACCTCTGGCCTTCCCTGATCGCCCTGCTCGGCTGGGGCGACCGCCACTCGATCGGCCCCGAGGGCCCGCCGATGCTGATCGTCCACAAGCAGTGCGGCGGCGAGGTCAACGACCGCGGCATCTGTGAGGACTGCGGCAAGGTCCTCAATGCCCGCGACGCGACCCAGGTCCCCGGGCCCGGCCTCTCCACCGCACTGGCCAGCGTCGGCGCGCCAGAGCCCGCCTAGCCCTTCTCGCTCTCTTTCTTTTCCTTGGCGAGCCTCTTCTGCTCGTCGGCGATCACGATGTACTCCTCGACCATCAGCTTGTCCTTGGTCCGATTGGCCGCTCTCTTCATCGCGATCAAATCATCGATCGAGACGACTCTCACCGCCACGTCTCCGAGCTCCTCGATACTTGACGCTCCCCTCAGGGACTCGTAGTCCCGCATTCCATCAGCTTCGCCGAGGATGTCGAATGACCCGAGCTTGGTGTCGAACGTGAAGTTGGCACCGTTTGCCAGGGTCTGGATGTCAAGCTGGAAGGGGAGGTCGGAAGGTGCACCTCGCAGAGTGACCTGCATCTCCCTTAGGGCCGAAACAAGGCGGCTGAGGTTGCCTTTGTCGCGCCCGTAGGCAACGTCGAGATCAAAGGTGGGATACGCGGAGCCATGCATGTTGCCGGCCACCCCACCGATGACAACAAAATCCACGCCGTGCCGGTCGAGGATCTCGAACAGGCGAAACGGTTGCAGCGGCAGATCCCGCGGATCGTTGTTGCTCATGAAGCTCCTAAGCGTCCTGCCGGTTGACTACACCCCGGGTACGGCGAACAAAATTCGCAAATTCGAGACTTCGCGTTACGCGCTGCTGCGGCGTAAAGGAGAGATTGGATCGATTCAGGGTCCGATCGACGCCGAAATCGCGAGGCTCCGAGCCGAGGATCAGGTCCTCCCCCAACACGAACAGCAGATTTTTGAGGGTCTCGACCGAAGGAGAGACACGATCCTTCTCTAAGCGAGAGATCGCCGATTGAGTGGTACCTGCCCGAGTCGCCAGCTCTCCCTGGCTCACTTCATGTCGCAAGCGAGCCTCGCGCAGGATCTGACCGGGGGAGTTCATAGATCTGTTTTATAGCGGAAAAGTACTTATTTCATTTTAGCTATTGATTTCTTTTATCCGACCGCAGCGCTTTTAAGTCATGAGCGCTAGCTTTGGCTGCACGGCCAAACAGGTGAGCGAGCGAAGGAGCGATGGGAATGGCGACGGCGGCTGAGGTGCAGGTGCGCGACAAGGTCTTCATCGGCGGCGAGTGGGTCGAACCGGAGGGAGGCGCGCCGCTCGAGGTGATCAACTCGACCACCGAGGAAGTGATGGGCACGACGCCCGCCTGCTCGGCTGCCGACGCCGATCGTGCCGTGCGAGCCGCCCGCGACGCCTTCGACTCTTGGTCGCAGACCTCGCGCGAGGAGCGGGCGGGCTACCTGGCCGCGATCGCCGCCGGGCTGGGTGAGCGCACAGAGGAGATCTCGACGACGATCGCGGCCGAGCTGGGGATGCCGTTGAAGCTGAGCCAGATGATCCAGGCGGGCCTGCCGATCGCGCAGTTCGCAGCGATGCCGAAGCTGATGGAGGAAGTCGCCTGGGAGGAGGAGATCGGCAACTCGCGGGTGCTGCGGGAGCCGGTCGGCGTGCTCGGCGCGATCACGCCCTGGAACTACCCGCTGAACCAGATCGCCGCCAAGGTCGCCCCCGCCCTCGCCGCCGGCTGCACCGTGGTCCTGAAGCCGAGCGAGGTGGTGCCGCTCAACGCCTTCATCCTCGCCGAGGTGATCGAGGCGGCCGGGCTGCCCGCCGGCGTCTTCAACCTCGTCACCGGCACCGGCCCCGTGGTCGGCGAGGCGATCGCCGCCCACCCCGGCGTCGACATGGTCTCCTTCACCGGCTCGACCCGGGCCGGCCGCCGGGTCAGCGAGCTGGCCGCGGCGACGGTGAAGCCGGTGGCAATGGAGCTCGGCGGCAAGTCGCCGAACGTGATCCTCGACGACGCCGACCTCAACCGGGCCGTCCCCGACGGCGTCGCCAAGTGCTTCCTCAACTCGGGCCAGACCTGCAGCGCCCTGACCCGGATGCTGGTCCCGCGCCAGCGGCTGGCCGAGGCCGAGGAGATCGCCGCCGCGACCGCGGAGTCGTTCACGCCGGGCGATCCCTTCGACGACGCGACCCGGCTCGGCCCGCTTGTCTCCGACGTCCAGCGCCAGCGCGTCCGCGGCTACATTGAGAAAGGCGAGGCGGAGGGTGCGCGACTCCTCACCGGTGGCGCCGAGGCGCCCGAGGGGCTCGACCGCGGTTACTTCGTCCGCCCCACCGTCTTCTCCGAGGTGGAGCCGCAGATGACGATCGCCCAGGAGGAGATCTTCGGACCGGTGCTCTCGATCCAGCCCTACGAGGGCGAGGACGACGCGGTGCGGATCGCCAACGACAGCAGCTACGGCCTCGCCGGCGGCGTCTGGTCGGCTGACAGCGACCGCGCGATCTCCGTCGCCCGCCGCATCCGCGCCGGCCAGATCGAGATCAACGGCGGCGCCTTCAACCCACTCGCCCCCTTCGGCGGCTTTAAGCAGTCAGGTCACGGGCGGGAGAACGGGCGGCTCGGGATCGAGGAGTTGCTGGTGGCGAAGAGCCTGCAGCTCTGAAACGGCATAGGCTGCCCGCCGTGAATTTCGATCTGAGCGACGAGCAGCGCTTGCTGCGCGAAACGGTTCGTGACTTTGCCCGGCAAGAGGTCAAGCCGGTAGCCGAGGAGCTGGACCGGACCAAGGCGTTCCCCTACGAGATCGTTGAGCAGATGGGAGGCCTGGGGCTGATGGGGATTCCCTTTCCGCAGGAGTACGGCGGCGGCGGTGCCGACACCCTCTCCTACGTGCTGGCGGTCGAAGAGCTGGCGCGGATCGACTCCTCGGTCTGCATCACGATGGCCGCGCACACCTCGCTGGGGACGATGCCGATCTACCTCTGGGGCAACGACGAGCAGAAGGCCGAGTGGCTGCCGCAACTCTGCAGCGGCCAGCGCCTCGCCTCCTTCGGGCTGACCGAGCCAGAGGCCGGCTCCGACGCCGGCAACGTCCGCACCACCGCCAAGCTCGACGACGGCGAGTGGGTCGTCAACGGCGCCAAGCAGTTCATCACCAACTCCGGCACCGAGATCTCCGGCTGCGTCTCGATCACGGCCGTGACCGGCGAGGCGAACGGGCGCAAAGAGGTCTCCAACCTGATCGTCCCCAACGGCACCCCCGGCTATGAGGTCGGCGAGCCCTACCGCAAGATGGGCTGGAACGCCTCCGATACCCGGCCGCTCTCCTTCGAGGACTGCCGGCTGCCGGAGTCGAGCCTGCTGGGCCGCCGCGGCGAGGGCTTCAAGAACG
>DASYLY010000053.1:0-67426 GCA_036009365.1 Solirubrobacterales bacterium | reverse complement strand
TATTGCTGGTGAACGGAGAGTTGACCACGGTGGTCCCGAATTCGACTTTCGTCGCCCCGGTCAAGTTGGTGCCTGTGATTTTGACCGTGTTTCCGCCTGCCGCAGGCCCTTGGATCGGATCGAGGCCGGTCACACTCGGCGACGGCAGCACAGAGAATTTCCAGACTTGTTTGCCGCCGCGGTCACCAACGTAGACATTGGCGCCCGTCGCATCCACAGCGACGCCGTAGCTACCGCCGGTAATGGTGCCGAGCCCGAATTCCGAAAGGGCGGTGGCAGTCAACGGAGGGACTGGGACGGTAGACGGCTGGAATTCCTGCACTCGTTTGCCGCCCTGGCCCACGGAAGCGTTGCCGTCCGAGACCAGGAGATTGCCATTGGGCAAAGCAGCTACGCCTTCGGGTCGCGGTTCGGTTGCGCTAATCCCGCCACCACCGGGAAGGAACTGCCTGACGAAGTCGCCTGAGCTGTTGAACTGAGAAATGACGTGTCGGTTCGCCGGAGGCGCATTGCCAACGGACTCGGCGATGAAGACGTTGCCGCTCGAATCGGTAGTGAGGTTGCCGCCGGCTTGGAAGCTGCCGGCGGTCGTGCTGCCCATCTGCAGCCCTTCGAATGCGCCATCTTTATGGGCGGCAACTCCATTGCCGCCGCATTCGGTGGCGGAGGCGGCCGTTTCAGATTTGGTCGTCACCGCAGTTCCGGTGATCTGACATAGGTAGGAGCCAGCCCCAAGACCGGTGGGGCCGGCCTGGAATTTATTGATAAGAGTCTGATTTTGGTTGACTGCACTTTTAGCGACATTGATCGTCATGTACACATAGTGCGTCGCGGTCGAGGTGTCTACCGCAATTCCCGTCGTCGCGGCGAATTTCTCAGGCGCACCCACGTCGGTGCTAGGAGCAACGCTCCCGGTACCTTCCGTCTGCCCCAAATACGTGCCAGCCAATCCGTCGAAGTATGCGACCCGCGCCGCTGCGCTCACAACATAGACGACGTGCGTCGTCGGGTCGACGGCGATGCCGCGGGCGGCGGTGCCGATCGCACCGGTGCCCGAGGAGAGGCCCAAGAAGCAGGTCGACGTACAGACCTGAGCCGCCGTAGTTGCACCGTCGGCGACACCGGCACCAAAGGCACGAACAAACGCCCCCGAACTGTTGAACTGGTTGATGCGGAGGTTGCTCGTGTCGACGGCGTAGACGTTGCCATTGGAGGTGTCCACTGCCACGCCTTTGATTTCGCCGCATTCGCCGGCGGCCACGCCGGTGCCGGTGCAAAGGCTGGCGGGCGTGCCGGGCACGTAACTGACCGCGGCTGCGGGGCTAGCGCCAAGCGCAAGCAGGAGTGCGATCGCGCCGAGCAGAGCCAGCGTCACCGCCCCTGCCCGGAGGCCGGCCTCGGACCGACGACGTTTGAATCCCGTCCGGCCGAAACCGATCCGAAGGAGTAGGGGCTCGGCGCTGCGCTGGATGGGGATCACCGGAATGCCTTTCTTGTCGTAGCGGGTGCGTGCAGCTGTGGCGCGGCCCAGGGGGCTCGCGCATTAAGGGTGTGGTCGCTGGGCGTGTTGACGCCCGACGAAGCGATGGTGCTCAAGTCCTGCCTCTTTCTCCCTGAGCTCCCGCGACCATCACGAGAGCTATCAGCTTGTTCCCAAACAAGCCTGTTGGAGTTTATAATAAAGGAAAGAGAAGTAATGTCAAGGTCGTCGCACCTTGCAACCCCTGTTTAGGGTCGCGCCCACCCTGACCCCGCCGGCGAAGGCGAAGGTGGTGCGTGCCAAGGGGAAGAATGCACCCGAAAAGCCCTTCGGGGCCGGACAGGCAGCGGAGATATAGCCGCGCTTCTCGCCGTGCTGGGAGAAGGTGCGGTCGAGCCTGAGGCTGATCCCGGTGACATACCCCCACTCCGAGGTAACCCGGGGCAGAGAGGCCGAGAGCAGAGTGCCGAAGACTCCTTTGGTGCGGGTGATCTGAAAGGGAAGGGTGTAGGAAGTTGGCGCCGGCTCGCCACCGTAGACGTGAGCGAGGATCGCGGGCTTACCGCGATAGGTGCCGTTGTAGGCGAAGACCTTTCCCACGGACGGAAACGGCGCTTGCTCGGGCAACAGGACCTTGGCGCTGAAGCGGCCTTCGCCGACCAGGGAGCGACCGCACGCTTCCAAGGCCCCTTCGGTGGTGGCGGGCTGGATCTGATCGATGTGGCAAACCGGCAAGCCGCCGAGGTTGAAACGGCCGTAGCGGTTGACGGCGATCGAGATCCGCCGCAGCTGGGGTGAGGCGGCGGCCCGTCCGGTGGGGATAATCCTCCCCCCCACCGTGACGCTGATCGGGGCGACCTCGGAGCGGGGCAGGGCTCGAGGGGTGAGCTTGCCTTCAAAGGCGACGCGCACCTGGCCGCGCTGGACGACCTCGGCGCGAACCACGCCGACGAGCCCGAGAAGAAGCGCGGCGCAGAGCAACAGCGCGCCCGTGGACATGTGGAGGTGTATCCGGCCCCTCACCGCTTGCCCTTGCCGCCGCACTCGCCGACGATGCGGGGCTTCAGCACCGTGGCGGCGTTGCTGTGGCCAAGCAGGCGCGCCTCGGCCCGCTGCGTCCTCCGGCAGATGTTCTCGGAGTTGACGAGGATGCCGCGCTTGCGGCCGCCGAAAATCGTCATCGTGAACCTGCTGACCGGGGCGTCGGGCAGTCCGTTGAAACGCACCCGGATACCGTCGCGGTGGGAGTCGACGCGTCCCTCGAGGAGGATCCTGATCCCGCGCCCGTGTATCACCGCCACCAGGTCCGGCAGGGGGTTGTCGGAAGAGCGCAGGTAGACGGGGCCTTCCATCGGCTCTCCCAGCAAGGGGGTGTCCGCCCTGGCCCTGCCCACCACCGACCGGGCGGGGCAGGCATCTGCCTCGGAGCGGGGGCGGGTGCAGATGTCGCGAATGTTGCCCTGTTCGAGGAACAACGACGGCGGCAAGGTGACGGCTGCGGCGGCCAAATTGGTGTCGCCAGGCCGCGGCGTGACCACGGTCGTGAGCCATGGGTAGTCACCCCGCTTGGTGCGTCCCTTGAGGCGCATGGCAATCCGGGGCTTGAGCTTCAACGCGGAGCAGTTGGAGAGCTGGTACAGGACGGTGGCAGAGGCGGTCACATCCTTCGGGTTGACGAAGGGCGCGTCGGAACCGGTCAGGGTCGAGGTGATCGAGAAGGGCGCACAGCTGGTCGGGTTGAGCACGAAGTTCGGGCGGTCGATGTAGACGCGAATGTCGCGCAGGCGCAGGGGGATGCCGGCGAAGATGTGGGGAATTGGGTCCGAGGCCGAGGCGTCGATCGTCACCCGCGCCGTACGGGGATCGACCTGGATCGCGGAGCGGATCACGATCGTGCCGAGGTCGAAGGGGCCGACGATCGCCGAGTTGATCGCCACCACTGAGAGCGGTGCCCCGTGGTACGGGCCAGCGAGGTAGAAGCGGCCGGGCGCATAGGCCGGGGCCAGGCCAGCACCGTAGCCGCTGACGGTGTGCCCGATCTCGCTCGCGGCGGGACAGCTGGGGCTCTGCAACTCCTGGGTGCCGGAACGCAGCTTTGCAGCATCGATCGCTGCGTCGGAGCAGAAGGGAATGCCGGCGATCTTGCCCAGCAGGCCTGGCGGCAACACCGTCGAGTAGGAGGTGATCTCCTGCTCGAGGTCGGTGCGGGTCAGGTGCAGGTAGAAAGGGGAGTAGAAGCCGGCGCTCGAGCTGAGGGTTCCGGCAACCGCCCTGGGGGCGAACGGAGCACCGCCGGAGGAGCAGGCGCCGCCGCCTGCCCCCCGCACGATCAGGAAGCTCGAGGTTTCTTCGAACGACGCTTGGGGGTCGGCCCAAGGACGCAGGGCGATCCGGGTGAGGTAGCTGCCGCAGGCCGCGGGACTGACCAGTGGGGCCCGCTGGCTTTGGCGGAACTCGATGCTCAGGTTGCTGTAAGGAAGCCGGGGCAGGCGGTCGAAGGTCGCCGTGAGCCGGCCGCTGCGCGGATCAGCATCGAGGCGACCCGCGACCTTGACGACGAAACCGCGATCGGGCGACTTGGCGACGAAGTAGAGAGCGTAGGGAGAGCCGAAGGGGTTGTCGAACGGCTTGGCGATAAACAGGGAGCCTTCGAGCGCTCCTTCCACAAGTGGGGTTTCCACCGTGCCGGTGCCGATCTTGGCGGGATTGGGGCAACCTTCGCCGGGTGCCGAGGCGGCGCTCTCGGCGGCGTACTGCGCCGGCGTGCAGGCGCCGAGGCCGGCTCCGATTGAGGGGTTGAGCGTCATCCCCTCGGGGAGGGCGAAGGTCGCCCGTTCGGGTTGGGAGGAGAGGCGCAGCGTCGGGGCGAGCAGGCCGGCCTGGCTCGTGGTCAGGCGCAGCGTCAGACCGGAGGGCGAGGAGGCCACCGCCGTACTAGGCACGGCAGAGGCCCCGAAGGAGAAGCTGAGCTGGTCGCAGCCCACCATCGCGGGGCCCGAGGCGACGGCGCTGGCGTTGGCCCCCGGTGCCTGCCAGCTGTCGGCGCTCACCGTGAAGGCCAGCGGCTGCGCACAGGAGCTCGGCAGGGTCAGGTAGGCCCTGGTTCCGATCGTCTGGCCGATGACTTTGCACTGGCCGTGCGGGGAGTCGGGGTCGGTCTCGTTCAGGCAGTTGCCGCGCTGCCCGTCGTGATTACCCGCACCGGCGAGCCAAGGGGTCCCCCAGATCTCCAGCTCAATCGCGTCGATCTCGAAGACCTGGGTGACGTTGCGCGAAGCGAGGGTCAGGCCGTATTCGCCGTCGGCCTGACGCACGTTCGGAGTGAAGACGAGCGGTGCGCCGAAGGGGGCCGCCCCGAACTGGGAGGGGTGGCCGGGCGCCGGGGCGAGGTTGAAAAGGCCGAAGTAGCGGGTGGTGGCGCCGGTGTCGATGCCGATCGTGCCGATCTGGCTGGCGTCAGGACAGCTCTCGCCGGAGCGGCTCTGTTCATGGGGCGAGGAGCGCGGCGTGCCGAACTCGGCCGGCGTGCACTCGGGCACGGCCCGGGGGTTTTCGATCAAGCCGGGGGGCAGCGTGAGCTGGATGTCCTTGACCTCTCCTCCGGAAAAGCCGATCGTGGTGGTTAGCGCATAGGGGTGCGAGCCGGCCAGGTTGGCGGGGCTGCCGTTGGGTTCGGTCGCGGCGGCAGTGAAGCCGGTGACGGCGAGGGAGGCCTGGGCCGCCGGCGCCGCGACCAGGTTCGGCGCGGACAGGGCGAGCAGGACGGCGACAAGGGCGGCGGCCCGGCTCACCACGGCGTCCCGAGGGCAGAGTCGGTTCCGCTGCGAACGAGTCTCGTAGTGACCAGCCGGCGCTTCTTCGCCTTCCGCACGCAGCGCCCGCGCTTCTTCACGAAGCCTTTCTTGCAACGCAGGGGAGCCGACACGAGCAACGGTGGGTTGCCCGGGCTGGGGACGAGCGTCGAAGGCTGGGGGTCTTCCGGTTCGGAGGGCAGCGGTTGACAGGCGTCCCCGATGCAGGCGATCGGTTTGAACGCTTCCGGAAAGCCGCCTCCTTCGCGGGCGTCGTAGACGTCGGCGAAGCCCGAGTCGGCGCCGACGAGCGAGTCGGCGGTGAGGAAGAAGACGTCGTCGCCCGAAGGCGAGGCGTCGAGGAAGAAGGCGCCCGTGAGACTGCGACCGTTGGAGATCAGGGCGAGGCAACCGCCGGGGCGCTGGCAGCTGCCGGACCCCTGGGCCTCCCACTCGTAGACGTCGGGATCGGGCCGGGGAGGCGAGCGATCCCTGTCCCGCAGGGCGAGGTCGTCGGCGGAATCGAAGAAGAGGCGGCGCCCGTCGTCGGAGAGGGCGCGGGGCTTGTAGGAGTGGGTGGCGGTGGGCGCTTCGCCGTTGGCCGTGGCACCGGGGATGGCCGAGGGGCCGAGGGGCCGTTCGCCGGCCGGGTTGCAGGAGGCGCAGAGAAGGGTCGCCGTCGTGGCGTCGTAGAGGAAGACCTCGGGCTGGGGGACCCCGACCAAGGCGGGCGGCGGGCCGGTGAGGCGGTTGTCGTGGCCGGTGAGGGGAGCGCTGGAGAGAAAGGCGACGTGGGTGCCGTCCGGGGTGACCCTGGCGGTGCCGGTGGCAGGCGGGTAGTTGGAGGCATCGGCCGCGTCGGCGACTTCCACCGGGGCGGCGGCGCCATGGCGGACGAAGAGTCCGTCGGCGGCCAGGTAGTAGACGTAGTCGCCACCGGCCGAGGCGCCGAGTACCCCTTGGACGCCGCCCGCCGGGGTCAGGTCGGTGGTGGATCCCGCGCCGGCGGCCTCGTAGCGGTAGAGGTGGCCGGCCCTGGTGATGAAGGCAACCGCTCCGGAGGTAGACGCGGTCTCGAAAACTCCCCCTCCACCAAGCGAGCCGTCTACCTGCTTGGTGGCAGCACCTTCGCGCAGGTAGAGGTCGCCTGCGTGCGTGAAGTAGGCGCGACCGCCGTCGGCGGATAGCGCTCCTGCCTGGGCAGCCAGAGAGGCGCCGGGAGTCCCAAATCCCGCCGCCGGCAGCAGGTTGATCAGGTCGAGCCCGGACGCCGACCAGCGATAGAGGTTCGGCTGGGCGGGGTCGCAGCCTTCGGGCCCCGGCACTTCGATCGCATCCGGGGTCAGCGCCGCACAGGTAGAGAGGACGCGCCAGCTGAGGTCGGCGCTGGCGGCAACGAAGCGGAGGTCTGGCTCCTCGACAGACGGGGTGAGCGCCCCGGAGGAGCTTTCCCGCAGCGAGTAGCTGCGCGCACACGGTTCGCCGACTGCGCAGACGCGCCCGTTAAGCATCAGCGCCCGGGCGAGGTCGGTCGAGAAGAGCTGGAAGGGGACGCCGTCGGGATCGCTCCCGTATGCACCGGCGGCCGTCGGAGCCGTGACATTCTCGTTCGCCCAGCCGTCGTCACCGCGCCGGGCCAGGTACTGACTGCCGCTCGGGGCGCCGGGGGCTCCGCCGCCGAAAGAGTGCGTGGAGCTGTAGGTGAGGACGGAGCCCGATACCGCCGCCTGGAAGACGCCGCCCCCGAAGACCCGGCCCGGTCCCTGGACCTCCCCCCCGTTCTTGTCGGTGGGAGAAACCATCTCCCAAGCGCGGCCGTCGAGCAGAAAGGAGTTGCTGCCGAGGGGCGAGGTGGTGAAGACGCGCGGGGAACCGAAGCTGGCGCCTTCAGCGTTGATTGCCTGGACGCGGTAGCGATAGGCGGTGTCCGGCGAGAGCGAGCCGATCGCTCGAGCGACGGTAACGAGCGCCATGCCCGGGGCGATCGAGGGGTCGGCGCCGGGCGGCGCCTTCAGGGCGCCAGCGAAACCGTCTTTACCGGTGCCGAGGTTGGCCTGGTAGGCCGCCTCGGTCAAATAGTCGAAGTGGTAGTTGGTCGCGAAGCCGTTGGGGCCGACTTCGGCGTTCAGCGTCGCCCCGGATTCGCTCACCCCACTGGTCCAGGCAGAGCCGATTTGCGGCGCCCCTGACCCTTCGAGGGCAGGGACGAAAAAAAGCGCAATCCCCAGCGCCAGTACCAGCCATTCGCCGGCGGCGCGCCGCACCTACCAAGCTCTCGAGAGACGCGCCAGCGCAGTCAGCGTGCGCTGACCCTTGCCCTTGGATCCCATTTGATATCTCCTCGCCCCTCGGCCCGGCAAAGCGCCTCCCACTTCCCTGAGGTCGCCTGTCCTTGCCAGACTTACGTCGTATCTACTCCCTGTTCCCCGACTCCCATCGGGCATCCACAAGGTACCGTATCGCGCTCCAAGATGCCTTGTCAAGGTACGTCAACGGTTCTCAAAAGACGGGGGAGCCCGCCATGGGCTCCCCCGTCCTGAACTTCCGAACTAACAACTAGTTGATCCTCTGCTTATTTTAGTGTCAGATTGAGGGCGCAGACTTCGCCGTCGATCGTGACTGCTGCTCCTCCGGGTACGGTTTTGAGATCACCGGAGTTGGCGAAGACGAGACAGACTCTGTTTACGCCGTTATACGACGTAGCTGTTGCGGTGCCGGCTGCCGTAATTTTTTCGGGCAGCGTCGGTGCGCACCCGGTGTACGTGTTGGTGAAATTAGCACCTGTAATCGCAATCCCTGTGTTCGCCAGGACATCAACGTGCCAGGGGAATGCTTCAGAGGTCGCTTTCGAGAGTGTGCATCCCGGCGGGATGATCGGCAACGGACTGGTCACCGGGCAATGCGTTGTAATCGTGAAGTTTGTCACTTTGGCTGTACCTGTGACGTAGTGCGTTTCGGTTTCTGGATCTTCAAATGTTTCGTTCCACACGTCCACGTCGGCGTGAACCTGACAAGGACCGCTTTTGACCGCACCTCCACTCGCTGTGCTCGAGAGTTCGCCCGTGAAATTGACTGTCTCGGCATTGGCTGTACCAATGTCGAGTGTCACGTTATTCCCGGCTACATTTGTGTACCACTCGTCGGCCTGAGCCATCGCCGGCGCCATGTAGGCGACTGCAATGAGCGCGAGACCGGCAAGCAGCATCATCTTCTTCAGCATGCTTGTACCCTCCTGTTAGTCCCCGGCCGGACGGACTAGGTTGATGGGCCCGGACGAGTGGTTTGCATTCGGAGTCTCGATCGGTCTGGTGGATCGGTCGGGACCCCTTGATTACCATCGCCATTCCTAATGGACCGGTTTGCTTCGGTCAAGAGAACAGCAGTAATTAATGCTTCCTGCGCGTAATTCGTGTCGCCATTCCGTTTAGGCCTGCAAATCCTTGAATGTCAGAATCGTGCGCGTCCGGAACTGCGCGGGCGGCGGAGGTAGTGCCTCGGACGGATTCTGCGACTTAGAGAACGGCTCCGATATTGGAGGCGAAGCCCCCCAGCGCCAGCACCAGCCAGGCGCCGGCGCCGCGCCGCACCTACCAGGCTCTCGAGAGACGCGCCAGCGCACCCCGCACGCGCTGGCCCTTACCCTTTCCGGCCTTACCGCCCTTCGACCCCTTCTTCTTGCCGCAGTCGTTGTCGACGACCGGGCGGAAATTGCGCTGGCGGCCGTTCTGGGCGGTGAAGCGCACAGTCGCCTTCTGCACCCCGCTGCAGAGGTTGCGAGAGTTGATGATCAGGCTCTTCTTGCCACCCAATAGGCGCAGGGTGAACTTGCTCACCGGAGCGTCGGGGACAAGGTCGAAGGTGTTGCGGATGCCGCCGTTCTTGGAATCGGTACGACCGGAGAGCTCGACCTCGATCGGCTGGGAATTTGGGCCGCGCAGGGCCGCCACCAGGTCGGGCAAGGGGTTGCTGGAGCTGCGTAGGTAGACCGGGCCGCTGAGCGCCGCGTCGAGCAGTGGGGTGACCGCCGTCGCGTGCCCGTAGATCGCGCCTTTCGGGCAGGCCTTGGCGGCGAACTGAACCCGGGTGCAGACGGTGTTGATGTGCTCCTGGGCGAGGAAGGCAGAGTGCGGCAAGGTGACGGCCGCCCTGGCAATGTTGGCGTAGGCGCCTTTGGGGTAAGTGACCGTGGCGGTCAGCTGCTGGTACTTGCTGCGCTTGGTCCCACCGTGTAGCTGCAGCTTCAGGTCGGGCCTGAAGCCGAGCGCGGCACATTCGTTTGCCTGGAAGCGATTGCTGAGCGCGGCGTCGGAGCTGAGGCCAACCGCCGTCGCCCCGACCGACATCACTTCGCAGTTGGTCGGGTTAAGCGTGAACTGGTTACGGGTTATCCGCACCTCGATCGAGCGCACGTCGAGCGGGATCCCCTCGAGCATGGTCGGGATCGGATCCGATTTCACCGAGACCTGGGTGGTCTTCGGGTCGACGTAGAGGGCGTTTCTGACGACCACGGTGCCGAGGTCGAAGGGCCCGGCCACGGCTGGCGTGATCACGACCATGCTGACCGGGGCGCCTTTGTAGGGGCCGGCCAGGTAGGCGTTGCCGCCAGCATGGAAGGGATGTGGGCCGGCGCCGGCGCCGGCGTCAACGATGCCGAGCTGAGATGCCGACGGGCAGCTCGGATCAGCCTGCTCCAACGCACCTTCGCGCGGGTTGCTGCGCGCCCTGGCCCGCTCGATCTGTGCCTCCGAGCAGTACGGGACGCCGGCCAGACGGCCGGTCAGCCCTGGTGGCAGGGTTGCGTTGAGGCCTTTGATTTCCTGGCTGCCGTCGTCGCGGTTGAGCCTGAGCACAAAGGGGCTGTAGGCGCCAGCCTTGGCGCTGACCGTACCGGCGCTGAGGCGTGGCGCGTTGGGCAGCTGGGCGGGACTGGCCGCGCAGGCACTGCCGTCCGGAGCCGTGGTGGTCGCGAACGAGTCGGTCGGCGTCGCCACCGGCGTCTGCGTCGACCAGGAGGTGAACTCGGCGGCGGTGGTCTTCGTCCCACAGGTGGCGGGGGTACGCAGCGAGCCGCGGGGGCCCTCGCTGATCTTCAGGTGTAGGTGATCGAAGGGCAGCTGCGGATTCTGGGCGAAGGTGGTGGTGAGCTGACCGGTCTGCGGGTCGGTTTCCACCTTCCCCGCCAGCTTGGCGCTGAGGCCGATCTCCTCGTTTCGCACCGCGATGTAGAGGGCCAATAGCGAGTCGAAGGGGTTCTCGGCGCCCGGCGTGGCGGTCCGAGGATCGTCCTGCTGAGCCAGGAAGACCTCCCCTTGGACGGTCTCATCGATCAGCGGCGAGGTGATCTCCACGGTGCCGATCTTGGCACCGCTGGGGCACTCCACCGGGGCCCCGTTGAAGCGGACCGGGAACGGCCCGGGATGATCCAACTCGAGCAGCCCCATCTGCGCGGGCGAGCAGGCCGCGAGGCCGGTCGCGGCGGCCGGGTTTAGCGTCATCCCCTCGGGCAGCACCACCTTGGCCCGCTTGAGATGGGCCGTAGCGATGCCCCCCGGTTCGACCAGGCCGTCCTGGGGGATCCGCAGGTCGAAGTCGAGGCCGCTCGGAGAGTCCGCGGTGGTCGTGGTCGGGCGCCCTTCGAAGGTTGGTTCGAAGGGCAACTGGGCGCAACCGACCAGCGGCGGCGAGGTCGCCGCGTAGGTCTTCCAGTCGCCGTCGCTGAGGTCGGGAAAACCATCGGAATCGAAGGCGCCCGGATGCTGGTAGGAGGCGGCATTTATCGAGGTGACGTCTTCTTCGCCGGTGCAACGGGTCGGGTTGGTGAGGAAGGGAACACTGAGCGCGCCAGGATCGGTAGGACTCTTGCAGCCGGATGAGTTCGCGAAGCCGGCCGCGTTCACCGCCTTCGCCCCGTAGGAGCAGAAGGTGAAGTATTTGACGCCTTCCAGGGCGGGCTCCTGCGGGGGCGTCGGGGCGAAGGCGGTGACGGTGGCGTCTCCGGGCCTCACTTTCGGGCGCAGCACGACCGTCACCGGCGACAGTCCCACCGGCCGGAAAGCAAACGCCGCAGGGTACCCATTTTCGGTCTGGATCTTGTATATGGGTGCTTGCCAGTCAACGGTGGGGAAGCCAGGGTTGAGTAGCGCCCAGGCTCGACCGATCGCGAAGCGGGGCGGGCAGGTGCTCTGTTCGATCTGCTGGATCGTGCAGGCGCCGGCAATCACCGTCGGGTTGGCGACGAAGCCGGGTGGCAGATTGACGGCGGCGTCGCGGACGTTCTCGAAGGGGCGCTGACTGAGACCGGTTTCGACGTTTGGCTTGGTTTTCTTCGTCATGAATGAGAAGGCGGCATTGGCGGCGAAAGGATGGCCGCCCGCCTGGGTGGAGGCATCCCCCAGACCACCCGCCTGGCAGGCGGCGGTGGTAGGAGGCAGGGCAACTGGAAAGGCGGCGCAGGCGCCAGCTACAAAGCTGCCGTCCACCAGGCCGAAGGCGAGCGGCGAGCCGAGGGTGAAGCTGTGCGGAATGCTCCCGGGGCTGGCGGCGCCGCCGCCGGTTGCGGTGAAGGTCGTGGTCACAGTGTCCGCCACGACGACCGGGTCAAGCAGGACGCCGAGGGTGAGGACCGGGAAGGCCGTCGTGCCGGCGACCGCGGCGCCGCTGTAAGTGCACGTATTGGTGGTCAACAAGCAGGACCAGCCGCTGCCGACACCGTCATCCAGCAGCGTGCCGGCCGGGAGGGCCAGACTGAGAGCCGTCGATGCGGTGGTCGGCGTATTGCCGCTGTTTTTCACTGTGACCGCGTAGGTGAAGTACTCGTCGCCGCGCTTGAGGGTGGCTGGCGCGTGGCTTGCTTCGACGCTGAGGGAGACCACGGCGCTCGCCGACGGCGCCAGGAAGGCGGCGAGAGCGGCAGCGGCGCAGAGGAGCAGGCCGAGTCGCTTGATCTGCCTGCTCATCGGCTCACCCTCCTGTCGGCGCCAGCTCGGCTCTGGCGCTTGTGTTTTTTGCCCTTTTTCGCCTTGTTGGACACGCAACGGGTCTTGCCGCCGCGGGCCTTGACCCTGTGCTTGCCCTTGGGGCAGGGTCGGCCATGCTTAGTGGGTTTGACGTTGCCGGGTCCCGATTGCTGGCTACCGGGCGGAACCGGCTCGGGGGGGATCGCGGGCTCCGGACCCTGACATTCAGCACCGATGACCTGGCAGGGATCGCTGCTGCCTTCTTCCTGCGGGAAGCCGCCGCCGACCCGAGCGACGTACCAGTCAAAAGCGCCGTTGTTGACATCCTGCGGCAGGATCGTCGCCCGGGTCAGGAAGAAGACACTCTGCCCATCGGGGGAGATCACCCCGCCCAGATCCACCTCGAAGCGACCGCCGCTGCCGGCGACCCCGGTCTCCCCCGTCGCCCCCGAGACCAGGCTGAGGTTGTCAGAGGGGCCCTGGCGCCAGAGGTAGACGTCGATGGCGTCGTTGGCGTCGTCGGGCAGCAGCTGCTCTTGGCTCGTGAAGACAATCGCCGAGCCATCCTCACTGGCGATCCGCTGCGACTGGACGGCACCAGCGATGCTGTTCGAGGAGCTGCCGGCGTATAGAGAAACCGGGAAATCCAGGTCATGGGCACAGGTGAGGCAGGTGAGCTGACCGGTGCTGTCGTCGTAGCGATAGAGATCCCTGGCAGCGTCCGCATCTTCGAGGAGAAGGGTTTCGTCGGAGGTGAAGACGAACAGGTGGCCGTCGCCGTCGCTGCGGCCGCTCCCGAGCCCGTCGTAGAAAGGCAGCGCGTAGGCGGGCTTGGGGCCACCGCCGCGCGACCAGAGCAGGCGGTCGGGGCGGTCGAACTGCCCGCTCGACGCCCGGGCCGACAGTTTGGCCACGAAGTCGATTCGGTCGGTGCCGCCCGCTTCCCGCTCGAAGACGTAGAGGTTGGGGGCATCTTTGCTTGCCCCGGCCGCCAGCCTGCCCTGGGCGATGAAGTAGGCACGCGAGCCGTCCATCGAGACGTCGACGACGCCGAGCACGTTGGCGCCTGAGCCGATCGTCGGGTGATCGCCGGCGACGACCTCCCCGGCAGAGACCTGGGTCAGGCGCTGTCCCGCCGGGCGGGCCGGGTCGTAGAGATAGAGGTCACAGCCGCCCGAGACGCTGGGGATGTTCGGCGTGCTGCTGCAGGCGCTGCCGGTGTCAGTGTCGGTGTCGGTGAGCTGGCGGGGGCTGGTGAAGAAGATGCGGCCACCGTCGGCCGAGGCGCCCGAGAAGAAGTCGTCGCCGTCGTTGGACCTGAGCCCGACGCCGGAGCCACTGGCGGTCGCCGCGACGGACAGTTCGAGTTCGGTCGGGGAGAGAACCTGGGCGATTTTGGTTCCGGCAGGCACATTGGTGCCGAGAATGCTGGCGTTGGCGATCGTCGTGCCGGCGACGAAGGCGCCGCGCGAGGTGACGAGGTTGGTGACGATCTTCGAGCCGCTGGTCAGGTTGCCGGTGCCGATCCCCGTGCAGGCGCGGGGCACCAGGCCACATTCTGGTTCGGAGATCGACACCGTGGTGGTGCCTATTAACCGCTTATAGATGCGGATCCCGTTTTCGCCCTCGGCAAAGGCGGTGCAGCCGGCGGGATTGCCGGGGCGGGCGCTGAAGGAAATCGCCGAGCCGTCGGCCGAGACCGCCCGGGTCGTCTCGGATTCGAACCCGTTGGCGAATGACTCGGCGGCGCCGAGACGGGCCCCGCAGGCACCGCCGACGACGCTGCCGCCGACGTCGCGGTTGACGACACCGAGGGTCGGACCGCCACCACCGGCGCCGCGGATCGCGTAGAGGTTGGCGTATCGCGGCGTGCCGCCGCCGGTGACCAGGGGCTCGTCGGGCAGGAGGGTCTTGCCGCCGGTTTCGCTGTTGCTGACAAAGACGATGGTCGACTGATCGAGCGAGGCGCCCCTGAGGACGAAGCGATCCTGCTCGGGTCCCACCCGCTGCAGCGAGGTGAGCAGCGGCGATACGGGTGCGTAGCCGCCGTCCAGGCTCTTGGCCGTCCAGCGGTAGGAGCCCGGTGCGGGACGCTCCATCCACAGCACCTTTTTCAGGTCGGCGTCGATGGCGGTTTCATCCCTGCCTCGGTAGACGGTCGGGACTACGGGGGGAGGCGCCATCGAAGCGACATTCCAGCCCGAGGCTCCACGCGCGGAGATATTGGGGCTGGTCAAACTGGGGCTGCTCTGCTGTTCGCCGAAGGCGAGAGCGGAGAAGATCGCCCGGTTGCCGTCGTCAGAGACCGCCAGGCGGAAATCTTGGAAGACCCCGGTGCCGTGGGACTCGCCGTTGCTGACCAACTCGATGAAGCGATCAGACTCCGAAGCGGGCTCGACGACGCGATCGGCGCCAAAGCTGGTCCCCTCGGCGTTGGTGGCGAGGATCCGGTAGTGATATGTCCCGCCGGAGGCGAGGCCGGCGACGGTGGAGTTGACGTCGAGGTCGACGATGCCGTGGCCGACGTCGCGCCCGAAGACGGGTGCCCGGGTGCAGGGATTGGCCGAGCACGGGCCCGCGGAGCCGTACTCGAAGCTGAGACTGGTCTGGGCGCCCTGCGGATTTACCTGACCGTTGAAGGTCAGGCTCGGCCCCGTGGATGGCGGGCCGCTCCAGACCGCGACGCCGGTGAGAGCCGATGGTTTGCTGGGCGAGGTTTCGAACTGCTCGGGTGTGGAGGTGTGGATCAGTCCGTTGGCTTCGGTGGTCGCAACCAGGCGGTATTCATAGACTTGGTTGCGCTCGAGCCCATCGATCTGCTGAGAAACGTGGCAGATCGCCGCCCGTTTGCCGACGTTTGGCGAGCAGTTGCTCGACTCGCCACCGTCGGCGCCATTGCCGATGTTGGGGCCGGGTTCCTCCGGGTCGATCGCCACCGGCGCCCGGAATTCCGACCAGTCTTCCGCCCCGGCCCGCGAGTACTCGAAGCGGTAGAAGGTGTCAAGCCTGATGTCCGCTGGGGTGATCGTGGCTTCGAGCGTGGCCGCCGACGCGCCGACCCCCGAGACTGAGATATCGGTGCTGAGGCCACCGATATCGTCTAGACGATAAACACGGCTAACCGCCGATGCGATGTCGGTGGACGTAGTATTAACCACGTACAGGGGCAGCCCCGACTGCTGCACCGCCAGACCCGTCAGGCCAAAGTCGTTATGCACGGGCGTAATACTGCCCGGTTCGTCTTTGTTAAACCGGCCCGCGTTGGCGAGGAAGACGCGTACAACTTCTCCAGCGAGAGGTCCAGCGAGAGGTTTAACTTTCAGGACCCGGTGTTGATAAGTGTTACCCGGCGCCAGCACGGTAATGGGGTCTCCGGTCCCGGCTGGGAAGGCCTTCGTCACGTAGACGTAGCCGTTTTCGTCGACCGCAACGTTCTGAGGGTTGTCCTTCAGGGAGGAGCTGTTTGAAGACCGCGTACCGCAAAGAACCGCACACGCAAAGTCTCCCTGCGGAGTAACGATGTCGCCAGGCAAGGTAAAGTTTTGGACCCGAAAGTTGGAGGTACCCGCTGCAGCGCCGAAGGGTGCCTCCACGGCATAGATGTTGCCGAATTTGTCCTCCGCGATGCTTCGAACTGCGTTCGCAGCGAACTGGCCGACCCCCGAGCCGGTGGCGCCCGCCTGGCAATCAGCCACAGCTATGCAGACCTCGAAACTGGTCGAGGAATTGCTCGCGTCGACGTTCCAGCCGAAAGCGCGGACGAAGGCGCCGACCGCCGTGAACTCCTGAACACGGGCAGCCAGCGGATCGGTGACGAGGACGTGGCCCGCGTTGGGCGCGCCCTGCGGAGCTATCGCTAGATCGGCGTGGGAATTGGTGGGATTCGGGATCGGCATGTTGAGGGTCCCGCCGAGGCTCCCGGTGCCAGTGCCCGCCTTACACTCGGTAGCGGTGTTGGGCGGGATCGTCGTCGTGTCGCAGACCTCGAAGCCGGTGCCGTTGGAGTTGGCAGGGCTACCGGCGTTGACGATCACGTCCTGGCCGAAGGCACGGACGAAGACCGGAACGTCGTCGGCCGGGACACCGGGGGTGCCCTGGTCGTCGAGGCGGAACTCCTGAACCCGATTGCCGGTGGTCGCGCCGTCGCCGGCGTCGATGACGTAGATGTGGCCGTTAGCTTGATTGATCGCAATCCCCGCCGGAGTGTTCATCGCCCCCCCGGCCTGGGAGGCACTCGGATTGCCGCCTTTGCAATTGGCGGCAACGGTGCAGACCTCGAAGCCGGTGGAACCGCCGACAACCACGTCCCAGCCCCAGGTGCGGATGAATTTACCTTCCTCGTCAAACTGCTGGATGCGATGACTGCCGGTGTCTGCGACGAAAACGTTGCCGGTGGCACTGTCGACCGCAACGCCTCGCGGACCGTTGTTGTCGAACGTACCACCGCGAACCCCGCCCGCTGACCCCGTGTTCCCCCAGTAGCTTTGGATCGACGAGCCCCCCAGCTGGGGGGCAGCATCGGCCAAAGGCGCCAGTACGCATACAGCCAGCACCGCAAAGAGGCCGACGCAGCCACGACTACGATATCCTCGCGAGGCCACTCGCCACGGATTCCGGTCGGATCTCATCTGATCTCTCTCCTCGTTCTCTCGCCCCGGGGAAAGCGCCTCCCACTTCCTCTGAGGTCACCTGTCCCTGCCAGCCTTAGTCGTATCTGTTCCCCTGTTCCCGACTCCCCTCGGGCATCCGCAAGGTACCGTATCGCGTTTCAAGATGTCTTGTCAAGGTACGTCAGTGGTTTTCAAAAGACGGGGGAGCCCACCTTGGGCTCCCCCGTCTTGAACTTCTGAACTAATGGCTAATCAATCGTGCTACTTATTTGAGTGTCAGGTTCGGGGCGCAGACTTCGCCATCGATCGTGACCGGGGCCGGCGGTTCGGCGACGGTTTCGAGATCACCGGAGTTGGCGAAGACGAGGCAGACTTTGTTTTCGCCGTTAACTGCCGTACCTGTTGCGGTGCCTTTCGCTTCAATTTCAGCAGGCAGCGTCGGTGCGCACCCTTTGTAAACGTTGCGGAAGTTGGCACCTGTGATCGCAATTCCTGTGTTCGCCAGAACATCAACGTGCCAGGGGAAACCTTTAGAACTCGCTTTTTCGAGTGTGCACCCAGGCGGGATGATCGGGAATGGACTGGTCACCGGGCAGTGCGTTGTAATCGTGAAATTTGTCACCTCAGCTGTACCTGTGACATAGGCTTCTTCGGTTTCAGGATTCACGAAATTTTCATTCCAGACATCAACGTCGGCGTGAACATTACAAGGACCGCTCTGGACCGCGCCGCCGCTCGCTGTACTCGAGAGAGTGCCCGTGAAATTGACTGTATCGGCATTAGTTGTGCCAATGCCGACTGTCACGTCTTTACCATCTACGTGTGTGTACCACTCGTCGGCCTGAGCCATCGCCGGCGCCATGTAGGCGACCGCGACAAGCGCGAGACCGGCAAGCAGCATCATCTTCTTCAGCATGCTTGTACCCTCCTGATTAGTTCCCGGCCGGACGGACTAGGTTGATGCCCGGACGGGTGATTTGCATTCGGGGTCTCGATCGGTCTGGTGGATCGGTCGGGACCCCTTGATTACCCTCGCCATTCCTAACGGACCGGTTTGCTTCGGTCAAGAGAATCAGCGGTAATTAATCTTTACCTGGGCGTAATTCCGTGTCGCGATTCCATTTAGGCCTGGAAATCCTTGGATGTCAGAATTGCGCGCGTCCGGAACTGCGCGAGCGACGAGGGCAATGACCCGGCGGTTCTGCGACTTAGAGCCCGACCAGCTGGCGACGGACGCTGCCGACTCCGAGCAGGCCGGGGCCCACGTGGGCGCCGAGGACGGCGCCGATCCCGGAGACGAAGACCGGCTCACAGCCGAAGATCTCGCGGCAATCGTCGACCAGCGTCGCCGCCGTCTCGTCGTCCTGGATGTGCTGGACGACCCAGCCGTCGAAGCCAGACTCGTGGCGCTGCCGGGCGTAGTCGCGCAGCCGCTCCAGCGAACGGGCGCGGGTGCGGACCCGCTCGACCGGGGTTATCTCCTCCTCCAGAGTGAGGATCGGCTTGATCTTCAGGGCGCTCCCGATCCAGGCTCGGGCGCCGCCAATTCGGCCGCCCCGCCGCAAGTACTCGAGGGTGTCGACGGCGAACCACATCTTCAGGGTCTTGCGGGTTTCCTCAGCCCGGGCGGCGACGGCTTCGCCGCTGCCTCCTGCGTTAGCGGCAGCAGCGGCTCCGAGCACACAGAGGCCGAGCCCCCCGGCTGACGAGCGCGAGTCCAGAACCCGGATCCGCTCGCCCGCCTTCCCTTCGTCGATTAGCTGCTGGCGGGCCTGATTCGCCGCCTCGAGGGTGCCGCTAATACTGGCCGAGATGTGCAGCGAGACGATCTCCTTGCCGGCGTCGAGCAGTGGCTCGTAGACGGAGACGAAGTCCCCAATTGAGGGCTGGGAAGTGGTCGCGCCGCTCTTTGAGGCGCGCAGCCGCTCGAAGAAGGCGGCGTCATCGTCGATGTCCGCCTCGCGCTCTTGGTGCCCGTCGACCGAGACGTAAAGGCTGACTGTCTCAATGCCGCGCTCGGCGATCTGCTCGGCCGGAAGGTAGGCGGTCGTGTCGCAGACGACAGCGGTCTGGGCCCTCGAGCTCACAGCCCAGCGATTCTCGCAGACGCACCCCGCTACACTTTGTGAAGTGACGGAGACTCCCCAAGCAGCGATCACCCTTACCGACAAGGCCGCGGCCAAGATCGGCGAGCTGCTCGGCGGCCAGGCCGAGGCCGACCAGCAAGCGCTTCGCGTCGCGGTTCGCGGCGGCGGCTGCTCCGGCTTCCAGTACGCGCTCGCCTTCGACAAGGCCAAGGAGGACGACAACGTCTTCGAGGTCGACGGAGTCGCCGTCGTCGTCGACAAGGTCAGCATGCAGTTCGTCTTCGGCTCCGAGGTCGACTACGTCGAAGGCCTGCAGGGGGCCGGGTTCCAGGTCAACAACCCGAATGTGGTTGCGGCCTGCGGCTGCGGATCCTCTTTCCAGGTCAAAGAGGACGCCGCCGAGCAAGCAGCCGCGGTTTAGCGCCTGCGGCTATTCGATTTGCAGCGGCGGTGACTGCGCGGGCGGTGCGGCTTGTGGCGGAGCGGCCTCGGGCTGCTCGACGCCGAGCGCCTCGGCCAGCTCGCCGGAGTCGAGCATCTCCTCGACGATGTCGGCGCCGCCGACCAGCTCGCCGTTGACGTAGAGCTGCGGGAAGGTCTGCCAATCGGAGATCTCGGCCGTCACTTCGCGCAGCGGCTGCAGGGCCGGCAGCACGTCGATCGCCCCGTACTCGACATCCAGCGAGTCGAGCACCTGCACGACCCGCATCGAGAAGCCGCAGCGCGGCATGTCCGGCGTGCCTTTCATGAACAGCAGGACCGGGTTCGCCCCGATCAGCTCTTCGACTTTGGACTTCAGCTCTGGGTCGGCCATGCCCGCATTGTACGGAGCCGGCCCGGCGGGCTCGCATTGCCCGCCGGGCCGGGGTCGCCGACGAGAGCCGGGACCGTCAGGGGCCGATGAACACTTTCGGTTCGATTTTCAGTTCCCCGTCGAGTTTGACGGCGGCGCCGTTGCTCTCCTGTTTGAGTTCCCCGGCTTCGTTCCATTCCAGCGCAGAGAAATTGTTGTTGAAGGTGCTTTTGGCCGTGCCGGCCACCGATGTTGTCAAGTTCGGTTTGCCGATGAATGGTTCGCACCCGGCCGTGTAGTGGTACTGCATTGTGATGTTGCTGACGTCGACTTTGTTCAAGGCCGTGATTTTCAATTTCCAGGGATTTTCCGGCAGCCCCGGAGCTGTGAGTTTTTCGACTTTGCAGGCCATGATGTTCGTTTGACATTCTTTGAGGAGGGTGAGGCTGAGGACGGACCCTGTCCCGACGGTTTCGTCGTTCCAGAGGAAGCCCGCGAGTTCGACTTCACAGGGAGTCGTGAGGCCGCCGAGTGTGAGCGTCAGCATGCCTTTCGCCGTGTAAGCGCCGACTTCCGATTCCGTTTCTTCGGGCAGCGGTTCTTCCGTTTCCTGGCTGTACCAGAGTTCGGCGCTGGCAACTGCGGGGGCCGCGAACGCGACCAGAGCAAGCGCCATGCCGGTGAGCAACATCATCTTCCTGATCATGCCTGCACCTCTCCTCGTGGTGAGTTTCAGGCATTTGTAACCTGCTTTAGGACAATTCGTCAGGAATGCTTTCGCAAACCTGCGTGTCAGCCCCGCGGGTCAGGACATGCTCAGACCGAGGTCTTCACGCTGAGCGCGTGAATCGTGCCGTCATCGAAGCGCGCCTTGACCGCGGCCTTGACCAGACGGTGCTGGTCGATCCGCGAGAGGCCCTCGAACTGCGCCGCCTTCACGGTCGCCCGCAGATGGTCGCCGTTGCCGGTTTCGTCGCTTACCTCAACTTCGGCGCCGGGCAGCGCCGCGGCGATCATTCCCTCCAGCTCTGCCAGGTCGGCCACCTAGCCGCCGATCTTCTCGCCCAGGGTCTCCAGCATCTCCTCGACCCGGACGAACTTGACGCGCGGTCGGCCGTGCGGCTCGCCGCGGCCGACCTCGGCTTGATCGATCGCCTGCCAATCCTCGAAGCTGACGTAGCGGACGCCGCGCTCGCGCAGCAGGTCCTCGACCGCGCCGGCATCAGGGCTCTCGGGGCTGAGCAGGGTCTGTGACTCGATGTCGGCGAGCAGGTGCTGGACGGTCTCCAGGGCGTCTTTCTTGTTGGTGCCGATGACGCCGGAGGGGCCGCGCTTGATCCAGCCGGCCGTGTAGTGGCCGACCTTATGGCCGGAGTCATGGGAATCGAGCACCCGGCCGCCCTCGTTGAGGATCAGGCCGCGCTTCTCGTCGAAGGGGACGCCCTCGATCGGGATGCCGGTGTAGCCGACCGAGCGCAGCACCAGGCCGCACTCCAGCTCCTCGCGCTCGCCCGTGTCCTTGGCGCGCAGGCTGCCGCCCTCCTCGACCAGCTCGTTGCGGCCGATCACGATCGATTCGACCTTGCCGTCGCCTTTGATCTCCACCGGCGAGGCGAGGAAGCGCAGGACGATCCGTCTGTCCTTGCCCTCGGGGGTGCGCTGCGAGAACTCCCTCACCGTTTCGACGTTGACACGGGTGGTCTTGTCGACCTCGTCGGACTCGAGGAATGCGGCGCTGGCGGGATCGAGCTCGACCTCGGACGGGTCGACGATGACGTCGGCGTCCTCCATCACCCCCAGCTCTTTGATCTCCGGGTTGGTGAAGGCGGACTGCACCGGCCCGCGGCGGCCGAGGACTACAATCTCCTTGATCTTGCTGGCGTCCAGCATCTCGATCGCGTGGTCGGCGGTGTCGGTCTGGCGCAGCTCGTGGTCGGTCAGCGCCAGCATCCGGGCGACGTCCATCGCCACGTTGCCGTTGCCGATCACCACCGCCCGCTCGCTGGAAAGGTCGAAGTCGCGGTCGGCGTAATCGGGGTGGGCGTTGTACCAGCCGACGAAAGCGGTGGCGGCGTGGCTGCCAGGCAGGTCTTCGCCGGGAATGCCGAGACGGCGGTCGGTCTCGCAGCCGACCGTGAAGACGATCGCGTGGTAGAGCCGCTCGAGATCCTCGACCTCGATGTCGTGGCCGACCTTGATGTTGCCGAAGAAGCGGAAGCCCTCGCGCGCGGCGGTTTTCTCGTAGACGCGGATCACCGACTTGATCTTCGGGTGGTCAGGGGCGACGCCGCCGCGAACCAGGCCGTAGGGCGTGGGGAGACGGTCGAAGAGGTCGACCTGGGCGTGCGAGTCGCCGTCCTTGAGGATGTGCTCGGCAGCGTAGAAGCCGGAAGGGCCGGCACCGACGATGGCGACTCGAAGTGGGTTCTCAGGGCTTCCGATCTTGCTCATATCTCTCTATCTCGTGCCGGTTTGCGAACGCGGAAGGATAGGGAATGCGGGCCGTCCGGCCGCCGCGACCGAGGCAGACAGAGATAGCCGTTTACTCAGAAGAACTTCGCTATGATCGCCGCCGGGTTATCGATGGCGGTCAAAGACGTCCAAAACGACTGGTACGCCTCGGCTTTCAAGCCGGAGATGGCGGACATGACCTGGGCCGAACACACCGGCCGGGAAGTCGATCGCGCCCTGAAGATGCTGAAGCCGCGCGGCGAGGAGCGGATCCTCGACATGGCCTGCGGCAACGGGCGCCATGCGCTGGAGTTCCGGCGCCGCGGCTTCGAGGTCGTCGGTGTCGAGCTGTCAGAGCCGCTGCTCGAGGTTGCCCGCGCCGACGCCGAGGCTGAGGGCCTCGACGTCGAGTACCTCCGAGCCGACCTGCGCGAGATCGAGTTCGAGGACGAGTTCGACATCGTCCTCAACCTCAACGATGGCGCGATCGGCTACCTCGAGACCGAGGAGGACAACAAGCGCATCTTCGAGCGGGCTGCCCGTGCCCTGCGCTCCGGCGGGCGTCAGCTGATGCAGCTCCCGAATGTCCTGCGAGCCGAAAAGCACTCTCCGCAGCGCACCTGGCTGGGTGGCGAAGGCTCGATCGAAATCCTCGATCACGAATTCAACAAGGAGGACCACTGCCTCTACGGCGCCATGCACCTCCTCCGCGAGGGTCAGGTCTACAACTTTGCCGACAGGATCGAATTCCGCCAGCGCCTCTACACCGCCGAGGAAATCGACACGATCGTGCGCGAGTACGACATGCGCGTCACCAACGTCTTCCGCGGCAACGGTCGCGCCCGGCCGCCTGACGACACTCAGTACGAGGTCTTCATCGAAGTCACGAAGGCCTAGGCGGCGAGCAGCATCTCGCTGCAGTCCGGACAGACCCCGTGAGCTATCGCGGGCAGCTCGGACCGCGCGAACAGACTCAGCCGCACCGCCGCCTCCTCGACCTCGACCCACTCACCGTCGACCAGGAAACGGTCGCACCAGCCACACATCGCGATTGTCTCGTTGGTGCGGGAAGCGGCGGGGTCGAGCAGAGGCTGGCGCCGCTCACGTCGCTGTTCGTCCCGCGGCCTGGCCGAGAAGAGAACCAATCTTCCGGAGCTACTGGCGGCTATGCGGATGTCCATCTCCCGCCGCACGTCGGGGCCGTCGCAGCGGAACGGCAGCTCGACGCCGCGAGCCTCGCCGCGAATTCGTCGCAGCAGCATCCGTTGCAGTTTCACCAGCTCCTGGCCGGCGACGAAGTCCCAGAGCGAGCGGCCGAGGCTGCTGTCGGCACCGTCCCAGCCGTTCTCCTCGGCGAAGCGATAGAAGCCCTCGTCGAGTCGGACCAGGCGGTCCTCCTCGTCGATCGTGTAGCTGAGTGTCAGCTTGGCGTCCCGTCCAGCGCGTCGAGCGCTTTCCTCGTCGACATCGCGAGGCAGGTGAAGATCGGCGTCTCGCGCTCGGTGTACTCGCTCGACTCGGTCGGGCGCAGCTCGTTGACGAGGTCGAGGAACATCCCCGGGTCGTCGCCCTCGAAGGCGACCACGAACTCCTGGTCGTCGAGCCCGTAGGAGTAGGTCGTGTTGATCGTGATCTCCGGATAGCGGCGGCCGACCTCGATGTGGCTCTTCATGATCCGGCCGCGCTCCTCCGGCGCCAGTCCGTACCAGCGGCGCTGCTTCACCATCGGGTACAGGAACAGGTACTTGCGCTCGGAGATGCAGACCTCGGTCCGCGCCTGCTCGTCGGAGTAGGGGGAGCGTTTAGTCATCGCCAGGTAGGAGCGTGGAACGCTCGCCCACTGGGCCAGGCCGCTCTGACCGAGCACGACGTGGAAGGTGTGGATGTCGTCGAGGTTGGGGCTCTGACTGACCAGCAGGAGGTCGACGTCGCCGCGCGTGCCTATGGTTGAGTAGGCGCGCAGCGAGCGGTCGACGCCGAAGTCCTCACAAGCAGCGAGGAATTCCGCCTTGTCGGCGGCCCGAAGCTCGGCGTCGCGACGGCGCCAGGCAGGATCAACTTTGAAGAACGTGAACTTGGCGAAAGTGCGGTCGGCCATCGGCGTGACGATAGCGGCCGTGGCGCTGCTGGTCGCGATGACGGCGACGGCATCGGCGCGGGTGACGCTGGCTTGGGTACCGCAGGAAACGAGTGTGTCGCAGCTGGCCGTTGCCGGCTTGTCGCCGGGGCTGATGAGCGCGGGGCTGGGGTCGGTGCCGGCGGAGCAGACCTATCTGGACATCACGCAGGGGAACCGGGTTTTCGACTCTCTATATAAGGAGCCGCTGCCGGAGGGGCAGATATCTGCCGATCTTCGGATCCGCGGGGAGGCGGCCGTGGTCGAGCGGGCGGAGTCGGCGCCGGCGGAGATCGCGCCGGGGCTGCTGGCCGCGACGCTCGAGGAGGCGGGGAAGGCGCGAGCGTTCCGGGTCCGCTCGGCGGGACTTGGCGAGCTTGCGGCGCTTGTCCGGGGTTTGCGCGGGGACGATCTCCTGATCGCAATCGAGCGGCCGCCTCCCCCAGATGGTCAGGCGCTGGCGATCGGGATCGCGGGGCGGGACTTTGACGGGAACCTCACCTCGGGCAGCACCCGTCTCGACGGCTACGTGCTCGCGACCGACGTTGCGCCGACCATCCTGCGGCGGCTTGATCTCGCGGTGCCCACGCAGATGTCGGGCCAGCCGATCGAAACGGAGGGCAGCGTCGATCCGGCAGCTATCGAAGATCTGGGCGCCCGCCTCGCCGTGATCTCCGAGCGCCGCGGTCCGGTGATCGGGCTGACCCTGCTGGGCTGGCTCCTCGCGCTCACCTTCACCGTCCTTTTTGCATCGCGGGGTGGGAGCGTCCGCGTAGCCCTGCGGATCGTCGCGCTGGCGGTCATCTACCTGCCCTCGGTCCTGCTCTTGGCCGCCGCCCTCGAATCGGAGCAGGGGACGGAACAGTTACTGGCCCTTTCGGTTCCACCGCTGCTCGCCTTGCTCACCCTCGCCGGCTTCAGCGGCTACCGAGCCCTCGCCGTTGCGTCCGCGACGACCGTCCTCGCCTATGCCGTCGACGTCGTCGCCGGCTCGCCGCTCACCTCACTCTCTTTGCTGGGCCCGAACCCGGGGCTGGGGGTGCGCTTCTACGGGATCGGCAACGAGCTCGAGGCGCTCCTCGGGGTGCTCGTGATCGCCGGCCTTGGCGCCGGTATCGCCGGCTTCGCTCCACGGCTCTCGCCGCGTAGGTGCGCGGCGGTCTTTCTCGGCGGCGGGCTCGCGTTTGCCTTCGTCTTCGCGGCCGGCCGATTCGGCGCCGACGTCGGCGCCGCGATCGTGCTGCCGGTTGGCGCCGCCGTAGCCGCAGCCAAGATTGCCGCGCGTCGCCGCCGCACGGCGCTGCTGATCCTCGCTGTCCCGCTTCTCGCCCTCGCCCTACTCGCCCTCGTCGACCTCGTCTCCGGCGCCAACGCCCACCTCACCCGCTCGGTACTCGACACCGGTGGCCTCGGCGACCTCGCCGACGTCGCCCAGCGTCGCCTGCAGCTCTCCGCTCACAGCTTCGTGCGTCCGGTCCTGCTCGCCTTCCTGCCCCTGGTCGCCGCGCTCGCCATCCTCGTCTGCATCCGCCGTGATCGCCTCGCTGTCTGGCTGCGAGGCAGGCCGGTGATGCGAGCCGGCCTTGTCGGCGCGATCGCCGCCACCGCGATCGGCACCCTGGCCAACGACTCGGGTGCCCTCCTGCTCGAGGTCGGCACCGCCTACCTGCTCGTCTTCACCGGCTACGTCTGGGCCGAGGCGCCCGCCTAGTGTCCGAACAGCGCCAGGTGCAGACCGTTGACCAGATCGGCGGTCAGCTGCGGCGTAGTGTCGCCGAAGCGCAGGCCCTCGTGGTGACCGTCGATGACGGCGTTTAGCCACGCCATCGGATCTCCGAGGGCCCAGACCGGTGCTTCATCAGGCAGCTCGGGGCGGCAGCTGACGAGAACGCCGTCCTTGACCTCGACGGTGACCCCGGCGGCGCTGTGGTTCTCCTCACCATGCTCTCCGGCTTCCGGGCGCACCGAGAGGATGCAGGTGCCGCTGGCCGACTCGGGTAGCGGCGCGATCGGCAGGACGAGCAGGAAGGAGGCCTCGATCTCGACTGGGGTGATCGGCGCGGTCTCCTCTCGCATATGGCGCCGCTCGCAGCGCCCGGCGGCGCAAAGCGGCGCGACCGAGTAGCGCAGCCAGTCGGTCACCTCGAAAGGCGTGCCCCTCCCGTCGACGGAGGCGGGTTCAACCTGGCGGGTGGCCCGCATCCGCGAGAGGCGCCGCTCCAGGGACGGGTAGCTGATCTCCGGGATGCGGCGATCCAGCTCGGTCAGCGAGGCGGGTTCGAGGGCGAGAGCTCTGACCATGGTCGAACTCCAGCCGGCGGCCAGGGCTTTGACCGCGCCCTTGGCGGCATCACTGTCGGCGGGAATCGGGCCCTGCGGCGCCTTGTCCAGCCAGCGCTCGACCATGTCGGCGACAAAGAGGACCTCCTGGCCGACCGGCGTCAGCTCGGTTGCGACGCCGTAGGGCATGCCTGCCAGCTGACGGCGCTCCAGCAGGCCGAATCGCCGCAATTTAGAGACCGCCGCGCGTAGGGTCGTCTGGGCCGGCCACTCGGTCTTCTCGCTCAGCTCCGTGGCCCGCAGCGGCCCCGCCTTGTGGGCCCGCAGGATCCTGCCGTGGAGGGGGTTGGCCAGGAGGTTGAGCACGCGCGCGCCAGCGCGCGCGTCGTCGACGGTGATTGCGGCACCTCCTTCCATGCTCCGAACGCAAGCTTAAACGAATACGTGGAAAAATTTGACCACTGGAAACTTCAATGTTTATGCGAACTCATCCAGCCCCTCTGCGGGTGCCGCGCGATCCTCTACCCTTGAGTTCGCGTGCGCATCGCTCTCGTCTCGCCATATTCCTGGTCCTACCAGGGCGGCGTTAACCGGCACGTGGAGGCACTTGCCGAGGAGTTCCTCGACAGGGGTCACTACGTCCGCGTCTTCGCTCCCCTCGATCCACCGGATCGGCTTAGCCGCGCTCTGCACCGGGCCCCGCCGGAAGAACGATGCCTGCCCGACCATTTTTCCTCCTTCGGACGCACGATCGGGGTCGGCGCCAACGGGGCGATCTCCAACGTCTCGGCCTTCCCGGGAGGGGGAATCTTTGCTCCTCGCCGCGAGCTGCGCGAGGGCAACTTCGACGTTGTCCACGTCCACGAGCCACTCGTGCCGCTGGTCGGCTGGAACGCCACGCTCGGCTCGCGCACGCCCGTCGTCGGCACCTTTCACACCTACTCGACCAAGCCCGTTCCCAACTATGTCGCCACTTCGCTTGGCGCCCGCCGTCTCTTCAACCGCCTCTCCGCCCGCATTGCCGTCTCCGAGGCCGCCGCCTGGACCGGCCGTCGCTGGTTCGGCGGTCGCTACGAGATAATCCCCAACGGCGTTGACGTCGGCGCCGCCCCGACCGGCCCCAAGCCCGCCGCCGAGGAGTTGCGGGTCGCCTTCGTCGGCCGGGCCGAGGAGCGCAAGGGCCTGCCGGTCCTGCTCGCCGCCTTCGGCGCCCTGGTCGAGCACGTCCCCTGCCGGCTGACCGTGATCGGTGCCGAGCGCGACGACGTGCTCCGCTACCTCGCCGACCCTGATCTGCTGCGCTTCATCGAGCTTCCCGGCCGCGTCTCCGGGCCGGAGCTGTGGCAGACGCTGCACGACTCGGATCTTCTCTGCGCACCCTCGCTCTCCGGTGAGAGTTTCGGCATGGTCTTGACCGAGGCCTTCGCCGCCGGCACCCCGGTCATTGCCTCCGGAATCGCCGGCTACAGCGACGTCGTCACCGACGGCGTCGACGGCGTCCTGGTGCCGCCGGCCGACCCGCAGCGCCTCGCCGAGGAGCTACAGCGTGCCCACTACGAGCCTGAGCGACTGCAGGCGATGGGAAAGGCGGCCCGCAACAGCGCCCAGCGCTACGCCTGGCACCGTGTCGCCGACCGCGTTGCCGGCGTATACGAGCGAGCGATCGAGGCTCCGAAGCCACAGACGACCGGCGAGCGCGCCGCCCACTGGGCCGGCCTCCGTCCCGCCGACGGCGGCTCTCGTCGTGGCCCCCAGCGACTGCCCTCCCTCGACCCGCCGCCGGAGCGCAACGGCGGCAGGTCGCGCCGCCTCGCCCGCCGTATCGCCCTTGGCGGCGCCGGGGTGCTCGGGGTCGGCCTCACGGCAATCGCCGCCCAGAAGATCGGCATCGACAACGTCCTCGCCAGCATTGCCGGCTCCGACGTCAGCTGGGTCCTGGTCGCCTGCGCCCTGATGGCGCTCTCGCTCTTCTTCCGCGCTGCCTCATGGTTCTGGATCGTCCGCGCGGCGCTTCCGCGCCGACCGGTGCGCCGCCGCGATGTCACTTCGGCCACGATGATCGGGGTGCTGATGTCGGCCACGCTGCCGGCCCGGCTCGGGGAGCCGGCGCGCGCGATGTCCCTTGCCCGCCGTACCGGCCGCATGCGGGAAACCTTCCCGGTCCTGCTTGGGACCTTGGTCTCCCAAACGTTGCTGAACCTGGTGGCTCTGGCCCTACTCGGCGCCATCATCGTCACCAGCACGCCGCTCTTCCACTCCAGCACCCAGAAGCTGTTCGCCTTCAGCTTTGTGCCGCTGCTGCTGCTGGTCATCGTGATTGCCGGCCCGGTGCTGATGCGACGCAACGGCAACGGACGCCTCGCCCGCCTCGGTGCCTACCTGTACGGCGCGCTCATCCAGGTGCGCGCCGGCCTCACCATCTTCCGCCGGCCCGGCCTCGGCCTCGCCGCCGCCGCCGCGCAGCTAGGCGCCTGGGCGATTCAGCTGGCGGCCTGCTGGGCACTCTTCGCTGCCCTCGGCCTCGACGACCGCGCCGGGATCGGCGCTGCTGCTGCAGTCCTCTTCGCCGTCAACGTCACCGCCGTGGTGCCAGCGACCCCCTCCAACATCGGCGTCTTCCAGCTAGCGGTCATCAGCGTCCTCCACACCGGCTTCGGCATCGGCACCGCCGATGCCCTCGCCTACGGCGTCATCCTTCAGGCCGTCGAGATCGCTACCGCTGTCGCCCTCGGCCTCCCCGCCCTTGTCCGCGAAGGCCTCACCTGGAGCGACCTGCGGATCCAGGCACTTTCCTCGGCCCCCGTGCGGCTGAAGCCACACCCGCCCTCACGCGAAGAGCACCGCGAAAGCGTGAGCGCATAGGCGCACTCAAGTGAGCTACAGGCCGTAGCTGCGGCCGATCACGTCGAGCATTACCTCGTCGGTGCCGGCGCCGATCCGGTTGAGACGGACGTCGCGGTAGGCGCGCTCGATCTCGTACTCCTTCATGTAGCCGTAGCCGCCGAGGATCTGCACGCACTCGTCGGCGACCTCGCAGGCGACCCGCGAGGCGAACAGCTTCGCCATCGTGATCTCCCGCACCGGGTACTCGCCGTTGCCAAAGCGCCAGGCGGTCGAGTAGGTGAACTGTTTGGCGGCTTCCGTCTTGGTCGCCATCTCGGCGAACTTGTGGCGGATCGCCTGGAACTTGCCGATCGGGCGGCCGAAGGCTTCGCGCTCCTTCGCGTACTCGAGGGTCTTCTCGATCATCCGCTCGGCTCCCGCGTGGCAGCCGGCGGCGGCGACCAGGCGCTCGCCCTGAAGCTCCCAGGCGATGTGGTAGAAGCCCTTGCCGACCTCGCCCAGCACCGCGTCGGCCGGGACGCGGACGTCTTCGAAGGCGAGTTCGCCGGTGTCGGAGGCGTGCATTCCCATCTTCTCCAGCTCGCCGGCGACGGTGAAGCCGGGCACGTGGTCGCCGTTCTCGTCGCGCAGATCGACGACGAACAGCGTGATCCCCGCGTGGCGCTCGTTCGGGTCGGTCTTGCAGACGAGGACGATGAAGTCGGCCCTTGGACCGTTGGTGATGAAGGTCTTGGAGCCGTTGATGACGTATTCGTCGCCATCGCGGAGCGCCGTGGTGCGGATCGCGGCGACATCGGAGCCGGCGCCCGGCTCGGTGATCCCAAGGCTGCCGATCTTCTCGCCCCTCAGGCCCGGCTCGAGGTACTTCTTCTTCTGCTCCTCGGTGCCAAGCAGGTGGATCGGCGGCAGGACCATGTCGGTCTGGACGGCGAAACCCATGTTGGTGCCGCCGGAGCCCGAGTAGCTCATGCACTCGGCCCGGACCAGCGAGTAGAAGTAGTCGCCGCCCTGGCCGCCGTACTCCTCGGGGAAGCAGAGGCCGAGGAAGCCGAGATCGCCCGCTCGCTTCATCTTCTCGGTCGGCCAGTAGGTGTTCTCCCACTCGTTGCGATGAGGCCAAAGCTCCTTTTCCACCCAAGACTGCATCGACTCGCGCAGGTCTTCGTGCTCCTGGCTGAAGATGAAGTGCTTGCGCCCGGCCTCGTGGTCGGGCTTGATGACGCTGGAGCCGTTGGTCGTCGCGGTCGCCACTGTCGTCTCTCCTCGCTCGCGGATTCGCCTGAACTGAGTAGACAGTAGCACTTCCTACTTTCGATACAACACCGCTCAGCGAAGCCGTTCTATACTCGGCTAGATGAAGGTGGGGGGATCTTTTTCGGTGGGGCTTGCGGCTTGCGCGCTCGTCTTTCTGCCCGTTTCCGGGGCAACCGCGAAGCCGACTTGCGCTGGTCAGACGGCGACGACCGTCGTCAAGTCCGGCGGCACCTTCGTCGGCCGTGGCGCCAGCGAGGTGATCGTCGGCGGCGCCGGCAACGAGACGATCAAGGGTCTCGGCGGCAACGACACGATCTGTGGCGGCGGCGGCAACGACACGATCCTCGGCGGTCGCGGCACCGACCGGCTGTTCGGCGAAGGCGGCGACGACAAGATCGACGGCGAGCGCGGCAACGAGCGCATCTCCGGCGGCGCCGGCAACGATGTCCTCGACGAGAACGAAGGCGACGGCACCGTCCGCGGCGGCGCCGGCAACGACAGGCTGATCGGCTTCATCGGCATCGACAGGTTGCTTGGCGGCCCCGGCAACGACAACCTCGCGGCGGGGATCGGCTTCGACACCCTCAAAGGCGAAGGTGGCGACGACACGATGGCGCCGGAAAAGGGGCACGACGAGGTTGACGGCGGCCCCGGCTCCGACACCGTCGACTATTCCTCCGAACCGAAGCTGGTCGAAATCGATCTGGCCAAGGACAAGAGCCTCGACAGCGAAGGAATCGACGAGCTGCTCTCGATCGAGAACGCAATCGGCTCCCGCTTCGACGACATGCTGCTCGGCGACCCCGGCCCCAACGTCCTCACCGGCGGCGCTGGCAACGACCGGCTCGACGGGCGGGGCGGCGAAGACACGATCACGCAGTAAGTAGAACTTCCTACTTCTGGTTCGGCTATCGTCCCCGCCGATGGCTTACGAGCTGGTCGCCTACGAGGTCGCCGACGGGGTCGCCACCGTCACCCTGAACAACCCGGAGAAGCGCAACATGCTCTCCGGGCAGATGCTGGCCGAGCTGGTCGAAGCGATGAAGGAGGCAAAAGCCTCCGACGAGGTCCGCGCCGTCGTCCTCACCGGGGCCGGCGACAAAGTCTTCTGCGCCGGGGCGGACCTCGGCGGCTTCGCGGCCGACGTGCCGCTGGTCGCCAAACACTTCTCCTCGGATCTTTTCCTCGAGTTCTTCCGGCTGATGCCGCGGCTGGGCAAGCCCTCGCTCTGCGCCGCCAACGGTCACGTGCTGGCCGGGGGGATGGGCCTGGCCCTCTCCTGCGACCTCGTGATCGCCAAAGAGGGGGCGACCTTCGGCACGCCAGAGATCAACGTCGGCGCCTTCCCCTACATGATCATGTCGATCATCTACCGCAACGTCCCGCGCAAGAAGGTCAACGAGATGATGCTGCTGGGCGAGCGGCTGAGTGGCGAGCAGGCGGTCGAGTACGGGCTCGCCAACAAGATCGTGCCGGCGGTCGAGTTCGACGACGCCGTCGCCGAGTGGGCCGGCAAGCTGGCCTCGAAGAGCCCGGTGTTGATGCGGCTCGGCCACGACGCGATGTACCGCCAGCAGGACATGGCCATCGACGACGCGCTCGAGTTCCTGCGCTCGCAGCTTTCGCTCACCTTCAGCACCGAGGACATCGTCGAGGGAGTCACTGCCTTCTTCGAGAAGCGCGACCCGCACTGGAAGGGTCGGTAGCGGTGTCCGGCGCCGAGCAAGAGAGCAGGAAGCTGCTGCCCGGAGCGGCGCCTCTGACCGAGCTGACCGAGCAGCTGCACGAGCGCCGCGAGAAGGCGAAGCTGGGCGGCGGCGAGGAGAAGATCGCCAAGCAGCATGAGCGGGGCAAGCTGACCGCCCGCGAGCGGATCGACCTGCTGGTCGACGAGGGCACGTTCGTGGAGCTCGGCATCCACGGCCGCCCGCACTTCGCCCAGCGGGCGATGGACGGCGTCGAGGCGCCCGCCGACGGTGTCATCACCGGCTGGGGCGACGTCGACGGCCGCCCCACCTGTATCGCCGCTTACGACTTCACGGTGATGGCCGGCTCGATGGGGATGACCGGCGAGCTGAAGGTGACCCGCCTGCGCGAGATGGCGCTCTCCAAGCGGATGCCCTTCGTCTGGCTGCTCGACTCCGCCGGGGCCCGCATCCAGGAGGCTGCCGGCTCGCTCTTCGCCGGCTCCGGCCACCTCTTCCGCGAGGAGGTCGAGATGTCGGGGGTGATCCCGATGGTGGCGGCGATGATGGGTCCCTGCGCCGCCGGCACCGCCTACATCCCGGCGCTCTCGGACTTCGTGCCGATGGTCTCCGGCCAGGGGGCGATGGCGCTGGCCGGCCCGCACCTGGTCAAAGCCGTCACCGGCGAGGAGATCTCGATGGAGGACCTCGGCGGCGCCAAGGTCCACTGCCGCAAGTCTGGGGTCGGCGATCTCGAGGTCAAGGACGACCAGGAGTGCATCGACGCGATCAAGACCTACCTCTCCTTCTTCCCGTCCGACTGCGAGCAGAAGCCGCCGCTTATAGAGACCGCCGATCCCGACGACCGCATGTCGGAGAAGCTGCTGGAGATCGTCCCCGACTCATCGCGTCAGCCCTACGACATGTACGACGTGATCCGCGAGATCGTCGACGACGGCGAGTACTTCGACATCAAGCCGAAGTTCGCCAAGACCCTGATCACCTGCTTCGCCCGCTTCGGCGGCCAGCCGGTCGGGATCGTCGCCAACCAGCCCAAGCACCTGGCCGGGATCCTCGACAACGACTCCGCCGACAAGGCGGCCCGCTTCATCAACCTCTGCGATGCCTTCAACGTGCCGCTGGTCTTCCTCCAGGACGTGCCGGGCTTCATGGTCGGCTCGAAGGTCGAGCACGCCGGGATCATCCGCCACGGCGCCAAGATGCTCTACGCGGTCAGCCGCGCCACGGTGCCGAAGGTGACGGTGATCGTCCGCAAGGCCTACGGCGCCGGCTACTACGTGATGTGCGGCAAGGCTTACGAGCCCGACCTGATCGTCGCCTGGCCCGGGGCCGAGATCTCGGTGATGGGCGCCGAGGGCGCGATCGAAATCATTGGCCGCTCGGCGATCGAGGCCTCCGAGGATCCCGAGGCCACCCGCGAGACGATGCTGAACGCGGTCCGCGAGCAGATCGACCCCTACATCGCGGCGGGCAACGCCGTCGTCGACGACATCATCGACCCCCGCGAGACCCGCCCGACGATCGTCCGCGCCCTGCGCATGGCCCGCAACAAGCACGTCGAGAAGCCGAAGAAACGGCACGGGGTGATGCCGGTATGAGCCACTTCGAGGACCCGGTGGTGATCAGCTGCTCGATCAGCGGCGTGATCGCCAACCGCGATCAGTGCCCGGCGATCCCCTACACGCCGGAGGAGTACGCGGCGGAGGCGCGGCGGGCGGTCGACGAGGGCGCTTCGCAGGTCCACATCCACGCCCGCAAGCCGGACGGCACGCCCTCCTACGAGGTCGAGGACTTCAGGGCGATCACCGAAGCGATCCTGGCCGAGGTCGGCGACGTGATCGTCAACTACTCGACCGGGGCGATCGGGATCCCGATCGAGAAGCGACTCGAGTACCTGCGGGCACTGCGCCCCGATGTTGCCGCCCTGAACATGAGCTCGATGAACTACGCCAAGTACTCGCGCCGGCGCAAGGACTTCGTCTTCAAAGCGGTCTTCGAGAACAGCTTCGACACGATCGTCGAGTTCCTGACCGAGATGAAGGAGCTGGGGATAAAGCCCGAGCACGAGTGCTTCGACTCCGGCCACGTCGCCAACCTCGACCCGCTGATCGACATGGGGCTGCTGGAGCGGACGCCGCTGCAGGTCTCGCTGGTGATGGGGGTGACCGGCGGCATCCGGCCGACGCCGCGCAACGTAACGCTGATGTCCGACCAGATCCCCGGCGGCCCCGAGGGCCCGAACCAGTGGCAGGTGATCGGCATCTCCCGCGACCAGTGGAAGCTGCTCGCCGCCTCGCTGGTGCTGGGCGGCAACGTCCGCGCCGGGGTCGAGGACAACCTCTACCTGCCGAACGGGGAGATGTGCCGCTCCAATGGCGACCTGATCGCCAAGGCCCGCCAGATGGCCGAGGACGTCGGCCGCCGCGCCGCCACCGTCGCCGAGGCGCGCGAGCTGCTGGGAGTGCCGAGGCGAGCGGAGGTCTGAGTCCAGTGGAGGCAACGATCCACCGCGCCGGCGTCGCCTGGAACGGTGGCGAGGGCGAGGACCACCGCGCCCACGACGTCCTGCTCGGCGCCCACTCGCTTCCCAGCTCCTCGGCGCTCGAGTTCGGCGGCGACGAAACCAAGTCGAACCCGGAGACGCTGCTGATCGGCGCCCTCTCCAGCTGCCACATGCTCTGGTTCCTGGGACTGGCGAAGAAAAAGGGCTTCGAGGTCGCCTCCTACGAAGACGACGCCGACGGCGTGCTCGAAGGCAAGCGCTTCACCGCGGCGACGCTGCGGCCACGGGTTCGCTGGGCGGGGGAGCCGCCGGAGCCCGATGCGATCGAGGCACTCCACCACCGCGCCCACGAGCTCTGCTTCATCGCCAACTCGGTCGAGTTCCCGGTCGGGGTCGAGCCTCAGTGAACGGCGGGGGGGCGCAGGCGGGCGCCGAGTTGCCGCTCAGCGACGTCAAGGTCCTCGACCTCACCCGTCTCCTGCCCGGCGGCTTCTGCTCACTACTACTGGCCGACCTCGGCGCCGAGGTGCTGAAGGTCGAGGACACCGGCATGGGCGACTACATCCGCTGGGCGCCTCCCTATTACGGCGACGAGGAGCAGCAGGCGCTGGGCACCCGCTCGGCGCTCTACCTCTCGCTCAACCGCGGCAAGCGCTCGATCCGCCTCGACCTCAAGTCCGAGGCGGGCCGCGAGGCGCTGCTGCGTTTGGTCGAGAGCCACGACGTTGTCCTCGACGGCTTCCGCCCCGGCGTCCTCGACCGGCTCGGGGTCGGCTACGAGCGCATGCGCGAGGCTAACCCGGCGATCGTCTTCTGCGCGATCACCGGCTACGGCCAGGACGGTCCCTACGCCCAGCGCGCCGGCCATGACATGAACTACCTCGGCCTGGTCGGGCTGCTCGGACTGACCGGCGCCAAGGACAGCCCGCCGGTGCAGTCGGGCGGCCAGATAGCCGACCTCGGCGGCGGCGCTCTGATGGCCGCCTTCGGGGTGATGGCGGCCCTGCACGAGCGGCGTCGCTCCGGCGAGGGCCAGATGGTCGACGTCTCGATGGCCGATGGTGCCCTCTCCTGGCTGGCGATGGTCGCTGGTCGGTACTTCTGCGACGGCGAGGTGCCGCGCCGCGGCGAGCAGCAGCTCGCCGGCGGCCTGCTCTGCTACCTGCCCTACGAGGCCGCCGACGGCTGGGTCAGCTGCGGCGCCCTGGAGCCGAAGTTCTGGGCCGCCTTCTGCGCCGGGGTCGAGCGCCCCGACCTGGTCGAGGCGCAGTTCGAGGCGCCGGGCTCCGACGCCTGGCGCGAGATCGCCACGGTCTTCCGCTCCCGCACTCGCGACGAATGGCTGGCCTTCAACGACGAGCACGACTGTTGCATCGAGCCAGTCCTCGAGATGGACGAGGCCCTCGACTCGGAGCTGGTCCATGCCCGTCAGATGGTGGTCGAGCTGCAGCAGCCCGGGCTGGGCACGGTGCGCCAGCTCGGCCACCCGGTGAAGCTGAGCCGCACCCCCGCTAACCCGACCCGTCCGGCTCCGGCCTTCGGCGAGCACACCGAGGCGGTCCTGCGCGAGGCCGGCTACTCCGACGAGGAGATCGCGGCGATGCTCGAGTCGGGCGCCGCTGCCGGTCCCGGCACCGACGGCGCGATGACCTTCCGCGCATGACCGCCGACGGGCCGATTTCCCCCGATATAGGTGGGGTCTCGGCCCATCGGCCGGAGCGGGAGCTGCTGCGGATGGGGGAGCTGGCGGAGGCGTCGGGGGTCCCGGCGCCGACGATCAAGCACTACCTGCGCGAGGGTCTGCTGCCGGAGCCAGTGAAGACGAGTCGCAACATGGCCTACTACTCGCCTGAGTTCGTCGACCGCATCCGCCTGATCAAGCGCCTGCAGGAGGAGCGCTTCATGCCGCTGAAGGCGATCAAGTCGGTCCTCGACGAAGGCCCCGACCGCGCCGAGGCGATGCTGGCGCTAGAGGACCGCATCCTCGACCGCGCTCTGGCCGGTGAGCGAGCCCGCACCAGCACCACCGAGGTCCGCAAGCGTTATGGCGTCCCCAAGGAGGTCCTCGACCGCCTCGCCGAGTTGGAGGTCCTGACCCCCAACAGCCGCGGCTACTCGCCCTCCGACGTCACCATCATCGAGGCGATCAGCCGCTTCCGCGCCGGCGGCTACGACGAGCAGATCGGCTTTACCGTCTACGACACTCTCCGCTACAAGACCGCTCTAGAAGAGCTGGTCCGCCAGGAGGTCGACGTGGTGATGAACCGCCTAGCCGGCGAGGTCCCGCCCGAGCGCGTGGTCGAGATGCTCGAAGCCGGCTCCCAGCCCCTCAAAGACTTGATCGCCGCCCTCCATACCAAGTTGATGGTGGCCGAGCTCGAGCGGCGGCGCGGATGATGATTGCGATCCCTCCAGCATGCAGACCTCCTCACAGATCACCGGCGTTGACGAATGTCCCTTGTTGATGCACTAGTTACTAAGTGTTAGACCCGGGGCGCAGATTTCCCCATCGATAGTGACCGGGTTCCCTCCGGGCGGGGGGGTGGTGAGATCGCCAGAGTTGTTGAAGACGAGACAAACCTCTTCAGTACCGTTAACGGCCACAGTTGTAGCGGTACCTTCTACAGCAATTTCAGGAGGCAGACTTGGTTCGCACCCGGTAAATCTTGTGCTGAAATTAGCGCCCGTAATCGTAAGTTCTGTAACCAATGTAACAGTTATATCCCATGGAAATTCTCCAGAGCTAGCTTCTTTAATTGTGCATCCAGGAGGGATTATGGGAAGAGGGCTACTAATCGGACAGTACATTGTGGATTCGATGCTTGTTATCTCACCTGTTCCTTCAACTCCGCCCCCAAGGAATTTCCTGTTCCAAACGGCTACATTGGCATGCACTTCGCAGGGACCAAGCTGCACCGCCCCTCCAGCTACTGTTGTCGAAAGCGAACCACTGAATTCGACTTCCACGGCATTTTCTGTATCCAAACCAACTGTCACTTCACCGCTTTTTTCGGTATGTGTGTACCACTCGTGCGCCGAAGCCCCCGCTGGCGCCATCAAGGTGATCGCCGCAACCGTCATGGCAGCGAGTACTAGTTTCCCTACGGTCATGCTTGTGCCCTCCCATGAGATCTGAACGCCGTGGTGCCGATCGCGGCGGTCTTGTCGAGCGTGGCTGTGGAGGTACGCGTCTTTCCCATGAGGCAATCAGACCTGAAAACTCAAAAAGTGTCAAGCAAAGCTTTCGCAAACCTGCGAGTAGAAAACAGCGCGTAGCGCGCTTCAGGCGGCGCGCATTGCGGCGAGGCCCTGCTCGTGGGAGACGATCGGCGCGTAACCGAGCTCCTTGCGGGCCTTGGCGATGTCGATCGTGCACTCCTGGGTGAGGAGCCAGGAGCGGAAGGTGGTCATCGGCGGTTCGCCGGGGAGAGGCAGAAACTTCCATGCCGTCTCACAGATGCGGGCCATCGGCGCCGCGGTCCAGGCGGGGAGGCTGCGGCCGGGGGGCTCGACACCTTGGGTCTGCAGCATCGCGGTGACGAACTCGCGGAAGATGAGCGGCTCCCCGTCGGTGACGAAGTAGGACTCGCCGGGCTTGCCTTTCTCGGCAGCAAGGATCAGTCCCTCGACGACGTTGTCGACGTGGGCGGTGTCGGTGACGTTGCGGCCACCGCCGACCCAGGCCCACTGGCCGGCCTTCACCGTCTCGACCATCTCCGGCAGCAGCGTCGTGTCGCCCTCGCCCCAGACGAAGCGGGGCCGCAGGGCCACCGTCTCGAAGCCGTCGCGATTGGCGTCGCGAACAGCCAGCTCGGCTTTCGCCTTGGTCGCCGGGTAGGGCGCACTCGAGTCGGGCCGCAGCGGCGCGGTCTCGTCGACCTGGACGAGCGGATCGCCGGCCATCAGGGCCGCCTCGGTGCCACAGTGGACGAAGCGCTTCACACCGGCCTCGGCGCAGGCGGCGAGCACGTTGCGGGTGCCCTCGACGTTGCCGCGCTCGAAGTCCTCCCAGGGCCCGTACTCACCCAGGTGCGCGGCGAGGTGGAAGGCGACGGTCGCACCCGCGGCGCCGGCTGCCAGCGAGGCGCGGTCGCCCAGCTCGCCGCGAACCGCCTCTGCCCCGAGGCTCTCGACCGCGGCAGCGGCCTTGTCGGAGCGCGCCAGCGCTCGCACCGGTCGGCCTTCGCCGACGAGGCGACTCACCAGCTTGCCGCCGATGAAGCCCGAACCCCCGGTCACGAATGCCGTCTCCGCCATTGCTCGATCCTATTGATGTCCAGAAGCGTCCAGGCGGGAGCCCGACCAGTTGTCCAAAACGTCCACCTGCCAGGTGGGCACTGCTACAACTTCCACCAATGCGACTGCTGCTGAACGGATGGATCCGATTTCCCCTGCCGCTGGGCTAGGCGCGAGCGCCGGTGAGGGTGGCGCGATCGGCTTCGATCCGGCTCAGGGTGAGGTTGTGGCCGAGGCGCTCGCAGACGTCGGTCGCCTCGTCCAGCGCCTCCTCCGCGCCCGGGGATCCGGTGGCCGCCAGGGCCTGAGCGAGCACATGGAGCGAGGAGGGAAGCTGCCAGAGCATCCCGCGCGTCCGCGAGGTGTCGGCCGCCCAGTGCGCCTCCTCGATCGCATCTTCGACGCGACCGATCCCGAGCAGCGCCCGTGCCCGCAGGGTCGAGCGCCAGGCCTCGCCCTCGCCGCCGGAGTTCATTGCCTCGCGGTAGCTGCGGTCTGAGAGCTCGATCGAGGCCAGCGCCGCCTCGTACTCGCCGGCACCCAGCTCGACGTAGGCAAGGCTGTTGAGTGCCATTGAGCGCGAGAAGACGTCGCCGAGCTGCTCGGTCAGCTCGCAGTTGCGCCGCGCCAGCGCCAGCGCCGCCTCGCTCTCGCCGCGATCGCTGAGCAGCGACGCCTTCGAGCCACGGCTCCAGCTCTCCGTCTCCAGATCGCCATGCTCGCCGGCCAGCTGCAGCGACTCATCGGCGCATGCCTCCGCCTCATCGGCCCGCCCCATCTCTTTCAACGCCAGCGACTTCGCCATCAGTCCCCAGGCCGGTATGCAACCGATCACGACGCCTGCCCCGACCGTCGGATCGCCGTCGCCCAGCTCGATCATCTCGTCAATGGTCTCCAGGGCCCGCTCGAAGTCTCCGGCGCACAAATAGGCGTAGCAGTGGGGGGCGCGGATCCCGGCCCGCAGGTCGAGGTCGCCCGACTCATCGGCCAAGGCGATCGCCTCCTCGGCGGCCTCGATCCATTCCGAGGCATCGTGGGCAACGCCCGGACGCGCCCCGGTCAGCAGTCGCAGCAGTGCCAGCGAGCGCAGGTCGCCGGTCCTGCCGGCGACCTCGCCGGCCTCCTCGGCCAACGACTCCGCCAGCTCACGGTCCATCCCCAATCGCCAGGCGTAGTCCAGTTGCTGCAGGCGGGAGAAAACCGCCAGAGCGGCGGTCTCCTCGGTCTCCTCCAGCCCGCCGACCAGGCGGGTCACCTGCTGCCAGAGGCGCAGGGCGTCCTGAGGGCGACTGTGGCCGGCCCAGTATGCAGCGCGGGCATACCAGCGGGCCGCCTCCAGGGTTTCCGCGCCTTCCTCCCAGTGGTGGGCGACAAGCGCGGCCAGCTCGTCGAGGCGGCCGCACTCGATCTCGATCGTCGCCCGCGCCACCGCGGCGTGGGTCGCCGCCCGCCGCTCCCCGAGCTGAGTGCTGTAGGCGACCTCGCGGGTCAGCGGGTGGCGGAAGGCGAGCACCCGCTCCGGGTAGAGCTCGGCTTCGTAGAGGAAGCCGGCTTCGACGAGGGAGCGAAGTGTCTCGCTCAGCTCCTCCGCCTCGATGCCGGCGCTGAGCCGCAGCGCCCGCTCGCCGAACTCCCTGCCGAGAACGGAGGCCACCTGCAGCAACTGCTTCGCCGCTGGTTCGAGCCGGTCGATGCGAGCGGCGAGGATCGCCTGCACGCTGGCCGGGACAGCGGCGTCCTCGACCGGGCCAGCCAGCCGGTAGGCGCCGCGCTCGCCCTCCAGCCGGCCGGTCTCGGCCAGCTCGCGGACGATCTCCTCGATGAAGAAGGGGTTGCCGGCGGCGCGCTCGTGGACCGGCTCCTCGAGGCCGTCGAGCGAGGGATCCTCGCCGGCGATGTCACGCAGCATCTCGCGGGTGTCCGCCGCGCCCAGTGGATCGAGGGAGACGCTCCGATAGGACGGCAGGGCTTGCCATGAGGGCGTGTACTCGGGGCGGAAGTTGACGACGACGAGGGTCGGGGTGCCGCCGACGGCACCGACGAGGTCGGCCAGCATCGCCTCGCTGCCCTCGTCGATCCAGTGCAGGTCCTCGACCACGATCACGATCGTGTGCCGCCGCGCCGGCGTGTTGACCAGCCGGCAGACGATCCCGCGCAGTGCCCGCTGCCGTGCCTCGCCGCTGAGCTGGGGAGGCGGCCGGTCGGGATCGGGGACGCCGAGGAAGTCGAAGAGCAGCGGCAGGTCGTCGGCGAAGGCGGGGTCGAGCAGCAGCGTCCGCCCGGCGATCTTTTCGCGCGCCGCCCGCTCCGGCTCGCGGTCGTCGATCCCGAAGTAGGCCCGCAGCATTTGCAGTACCGGCATGAAGGGGATCGACCTGCCGTGCGCCTGGGCTTGTGCCTCGAAGACCTCGAGCTCGGCCTCGCGGCAGCGCTCCGCGAACTCGTGGCAGAGCCGGCTCTTGCCGGCGCCGGGCTCGGCGGCAATGCCGACCACGCTGCCCTCGCCGCGCTCGGCGCGGGCCAGCCCGTCCTCCAGCGCGCCCATCTCTTCGGTTCGGCCGACGAAGCGCGAGAAGCCGCGTTCGCGGGAGAGGTCAAGTCGCGAGCGGGCCTTGCCGATCCCGGCCAGCTCGAAAACCCGCACCGGCAAGCTTGCCCCCTTTATCTCGAACTCGCCAAGGTCCTCCAGCTCGAGGAAGCCTTCAGCGAGGGCCGCCGTGTGCTCGGTCAGGTACGCCTTGCCGGGCTCGGCCAGCGCCTCCATCCGCTGCGCCAAGCCGACCGTGTGGCCGATCGCGGTGTAGTCGCCGCCGACCGCATCGCCGATCGCCCCCGCCACCACCTCGCCGGAGTTGACGCCGATCCGGACCGAGAAGTTCAGCCCCTCCTCGCGGCGCAGCTCGGCGGCGTAGCCGGAGACGTCGTCGAGCATCCGCAACGCCGCGTAGCAGGCCCGCCGTGCATGGTCCTCGTGCGCCACCGGTGCTCCGAACACGGCCATGATCCCGTCGCCGGTGAACTTGTCGACGGTGCCCTCGAACTCGGTCACCGCGTCGGCGAGGATCGAAAAGAAGCGCTGCATGATCTTGCGCCAGGCCTCGGGGTCGTGTTGCTCGGCGAGGTCCATCGACCCCATCACGTCGGCAAACAACACCGTCACCTGCTTGCGCTCAGCGTCGAGTGACTCGTTCCGTTTGCTCACGCCACTTCCCATGGTACGCACGTGCTATCGCGGGCCTTGCCGCCTGTAGCCTGCTCGCATGCGCTCGGTCCTAGTCACGGGAGCCTCGACTGGCATCGGCCGCGCCACGGCACTGCGGCTCGACGCCGCCGGTTGGCGCGTCTTCGCCGGGGTCCGCAAGCAGGCCGACGCAGACGATCTCGCCACCGCCGGCTCCGATCGCCTCCTGCCGCTGATCCTCGACGTCACCGAGGCGGACCAGGTCGCCGCCGCCGCGGCACGGATCGAGGCAGCGGGCGGCGCCCTGCACGGCCTCGTCAACAACGCCGGAATCGCCGTGCCGGGTCCGTTGGAGACGCTGCCGATCGATGACTTCCGACGCCAGGTCGAGGTAAACCTCACCGCGCAGGTCGCCGTCACCAAGCAGATGCTGCCCCTGATCCGCCGCGCGCCCGGCCGCATCGTCTTCCTCAGCTCGATCGGTGGCCGCATCGCCTTCCCGTTCTTCGGTGCCTACCACGCAGCCAAGTTCGGCATCGAGGCCGTCGGCGACACCCTCCGCCGCGAGCTGCGGCCATGGGACATCTCTGTCTCGATCGTCGAGCCGGGCTCGATCGACACCCGCATCTGGGAGCGCGGCGAGGACGAGGGGGACGCGATCGAAGCGCGTTTCAGCGACGCCCAGCGCCAGCTCTACGGGCAGGCGCTCGAAGACTTTCGCAAGGTCACCAAGGCGACGGCGGCACGCGGCATCCCGCCCGAGAAGGTCGCGGCGACGATCGAACATGCCCTCACCTCCTCCCGCCCCCGCCCTCGCTACCTGGTTGGCGCCGACGCCAGGGTCCAGGCGCGCCTCGCCCAGGTCATTCCCACCCGCCTCTTCGACCGGATCGTCGCTCACATGATCAGCCGCTGAGGCTCCTATACTGAGCACGTCGATTGACTGGTCAGTCAGTTAGCGGCAACCCGAATACGGAGGACCGAGAGGAAGCGTTGCGCGCAGCAGTCGTACAGCTCAACTCGACCGGAGACAAGGCAAGGAACCTTGCCACGGCGGAGCGCTTGGTGCACGCCGCAGCGGCTGACGGAGCCGAGCTGGTCGCCTTGCCGGAGAAGTGGAACCTGCTCGCCGCCGGCGAGGAGCTGCTGGCAGGGGCCGAGGCACTCGATGGCCCGAGCCTTACCGCCGCCCGTACCTGGGCGCAGGAGTTGGGCATCCACTTGCTGGCCGGCAGCGTCTCCGAGCGTGGTCCCGAGAAGGCCTTCAATACCTCTGTCCTGGTCGGCCCCGACGGTAAGGACCTCGCCATCTATCGCAAGATCCACATGTTCGACGTCGACGCCGGCGGCGTCTCCTACCGGGAGTCGGCGCATGAGCAGGCCGGTGAGGAGATCGCTCTCGCCCCAGTCGAAGGACCCAGCCTTGGCCTGACCGTCTGTTACGACCTGCGCTTCCCAGAGCTGTTTCGCATCCTTGCCCTGCGCGGCGCTCGTCTGATCTCCGTCCCGTCGGCCTTCACCGCCACTACCGGTCGCGACCACTGGGAGGTGCTGCTGCGGGCGCGGGCGATCGAGAACCAGGTCTTCATACTCGCCCCCAACCAAGTCGGCGAAGCGCCCCCGCATTACTCCTCCTACGGGCGCTCCGCGATCGTCGACCCGTGGGGGGTCGTCCTCGCCACCGCCCCCGACGAGGAGTGTTTCATCAGCGCCGAGCTCGACCTAGCGGCGCAGGAGCGCGTCCGCGAGTCGCTGCCCTCACTCGCCAATCGCCGGCCGGCCGCCTACGTCTGGCCGCAGATCCAGGAGGCTCACGCCTGATGGCCCCGGAGACCTCGAAAGCCTCGAAAGCCCCGCCCGTCGACAAGCGCCGCCAGATCCTCGACGCCGCGATCCGCGTCTTTGCCCGCCAGGGCTTTCACGCCACCCGCGTCTCCGATATTGCCGATGAGGCGGGAGTCGCCTACGGCCTCGTCTACCACTACTTTCGCTCCAAGGACGAGGTCCTCGACGAGCTCTTCGTCGAGCGTTGGTCATTGCTACTGGCGGCGATCGAGGAGGCCGACCGGACCGGCGAGACCCCGCGCGCGAAGCTGGCCGCGGTCGCCGCCTTCATCGTCGACTCCTACCACCACAACCCGGAGCTGATGAAGGTGATCATCGTCGAGGTCACCCGCGCCGCCAACTCCTTCGGCCGCACCCACTTGGAGCAGATTCGCCGCGCCTACCAGTCGATCGCCAAGATCGTCGCCGACGGCCAGGAGGTGGGCGCCTTCCGCCGCGACGTCGACCCGACCTTTGCCTCGATGTCCTTCTACGGAGCGATCGAGCAGCTCCTCTCCGGCTGGATCTTCGAAGTCATCCCCGGCTCCGACGGCAACTTCGCCCAGGCAAAGGAGCTTGTCGTGACGATGATCTGCGACGGCCTCGAGCCACGATAGATAAGGTCGCCAACGGGTATGGACAACGAAATGGTCCGAAAGCTGATCTGGAGCGGCATGCTCGCCGCGACCGGCGCACTCGCCAGCATCGCCGCCGCAAAACTGTCGGCGATCCTCTATCGGCGCCTCTTCGACGAAGACCCCCCGGACTGAGTCATGCCCCAACCACCACACCAGCCGCAGACGCCACCGCCGGTGCCGCCGCCTGGCGCGGGAACCGATGACCGCCCCGTCTCCGACCTCGTCTTCGACGTCTCCCAACGCGCCTCCAGCCTCGTTCGCGAGGAGATCGAGCTCGCCAAGGCGGAGGTCAGCGAGAAGGCCGGCAAGCTGCTGCGCGGCTCGGTGGTTGGCATCGCCGCCGGCGTATTCGGCTTTCTGGCCTTGATCCTGATCATGGAGGGCATCGCCTGGCTGCTCAACGAAGAGCTCTTCGACGGCAAGGCGTGGCCCGGCTTCTTCATCGAGGCCGCCATCTTCCTCCTCATCGCCGCCGGCGCTGGACTCTTCGCCTACCGCTCGGTTCAGGCCGGTGCACCGCCGCTGCCGGAACAGGCGATCGAAGAGGCGAAGCTGACCAAGGAGATGCTCTCGAAAGAGGACGGCAAGAAATGAACGCTCAGCCTCAGCATCCGCTTCCCCCCGCTGCCCGTCGCCCCGGTCGCACCGCTACGGAAATTCGCCGCGACATCGATGCCCAGCGAATTGAGCTGGGCCGTTCGGTCGAGCTCCTACGCACCCGCGTCAACGAGCTGACCGACTGGCGCCGCCAGGTTCATGAGCACAAACAAGAGCTAATCGCCGTCGCCGCCGTCGCCGGATTTGCGCTTGGTGGCCTGGCGATGCTGCGTCGCCGTCGCTAGTCAGTCGCCGAAAAGCCCCAGGTGCATACCGTGGACCAGATCTGCGGGGAGCTGCGGGGTGGCTCCACCTAGCCGCAGCCCTTCGACCTTTCCCTCGATGACCGCGTTCAGCCAGTTCATCGGCGCGCCCAGAGCCCAGCTCGGAACGCCCTTCTGCAGTTCGGGAACACAGCGCACAACCTTGCCCCTGTCGACCTCGACAGTGACGCCGGCCAGAGATCCCTGGTCGGCCAAAGCCTCCTCGTCTTCGGCGGGGACGGTGAGTAGACAGGTGCCGGTCGTGGATTCCGGCAGCGGTGCCAGCGGGATCGCAAGCAGGAACGAAGCCTCGATCTCGACCGCGGTAATCGGTGTGCTGTGCTCCTTCATATGTCGCCGCTCGCAGCGACCCGCTGCACAGAGGGGTGCCACTGAGTGGCGCAGCCAGTCGGTCACCTCAAAGGGCTGGCCACGTCCGTTACTGGGCGAGGGCTCGACCTGGCGGGTCGAGCGCATACTCGAGAGGCGTCGCTCGAGCGACGGATAGCTCATCTCAGCGATGCGGCTATCGAGATCAGTGAGGGAGGCCGGTTCGTAGGCGAGCTCGCGGACCATGGTCGAACTCCAGCCACCGGCGAGGGCCTTGATCGCGGCCTTTGCGGCGGGGGAGTCAATGGGAATCTGGCCCAACGGTCCCTTGGCGAGCCAGCGCTCGACTACGTCGGCGGCGAAGAGGACTTCCTTTCCTGCCGGGGTCAGCTCGGTCGCAGTGCCGTAGGGCATACGCGTGACCTCGCGATGTCCGAGGACGCCGAATTTTCGCAAGGTGCCAACCGCAGCGCGCAAGGTGCTACGGGCCGGCCAGCCGGTCTTCTCGTGGAGCTCGCCAAGTCGGAGGGGCCGCTCGGCATGAGCCTCGATGATGCGCAGGTGCAGCGGGTTGGCGATGAGGTTGAGGACTCTTGCGCCCGCGCGCAGCTCGTCTAGGGGTGCGCCTCCTGCTGGCATGCCGAGGTTGTTCCTGCTCCTCTCCCAGGTGCTTCAGTCGCCTTTCGACATCTTAGCTGATTGTTCTAAATAATCTGATAGAAAAGGAAACCCGATGTTTATGGCCCACCGCACCATCAGATCCCAGCTAGGGGAAGCAACTGCGAGACTTGAACCTCGGTGGCAGATGGCAGCGTAATCAGGGATGCGGGACAGCGCGCGACCCTTCCTCCCTTCGGGGAGGAGCACGAGGAGCTGCGGGAGACCGTGGGGCGCTTCGTCGCCAAGGAGATCGCGCCGAACGTGCCCGAATGGGAGGCGGCTCGGGAATTCCCCCGTGAGCTCTACAGGCGCTGCGCCGAGCTCGGCTTCCTCGGGTTGAAGTTCCCGGAGCGCTACGGCGGCCAAGGTGGGACCCACCTGCATGACGCGATCTGGGTAGAGGAGCTGGCCCGTGCCGGCGGCTCGGGGGGCGTCGCCGCCGGGCTCAACGCCCACACCTCGATCGCGATGCCGCCGATTTTCAATTTCGGCACGGAGGAGCAGAAGCAGCGCTGGCTAGTGCCGGGGATCGCCGGCGAGAAGATCGGCGCCCTCGGGATCACCGAGCCGGGCGCCGGCTCCGACGTCGCCGGCATCACCACCACCGCGAAGCGTGTCGACGGCGGCTATGTCGTCAACGGCGCCAAGACCTTCATCACCAACGGCGTCCGCGCCGACTTCCTCGTCTGCGCCTGCAAGACCACCCAGGAGGGCGGCCACGGCGGCATCTCCTTCCTCGTCCTCGAGCGCGAGATGCCCGGCTACGAGGTGGCGGCGAAGCTGGAGAAGATGGGTTGGCACTCCTCCGACACCGGCGAGCTGGCTTTCAGCGACGTCGAGGTGCCGGCAGAGAACCTGCTGGGCGAGGAGAACGGCGGCTTCAAGCTGATCATGGCCAACTTCGCCTGGGAGCGGTTGCTGATGGCGATCGGCGCCGTCGGGGCGATGCAGCGCCTGATCGACGACACCGTCGCCTACGCCCTCGAGCGCGAGGCCTTCGGCCGCCCGATCGGCAAGTTCCAGGCGATCCGCCACCAGGTGGCGGAGATGGCGACCAAGGCCGAAGCCGCCCGCGCCCTCACCTACAACTCCCTGCGCCTCTTCGACGAAGGCCACAACCCGATCCGCGAGGTCAGCATGGCGAAGCTGATGACCCAGCGCGCCGCCCTCGAGATCGCCGACCAGTCACTGCAGATCCACGGCGGCTACGGCTATATGCGCGAGTACGGCATCGAGCGCGCCGTCCGCGACGCCCGCCTCGGCCCGATTGGCGGCGGCACCGACGAGGTCATGAAAGAGATCATCGGCAAGGGGATGGGGCTGTAGGGACCACTCCTGGGCGAAGTCGGCGAGCGTTTCCCGGCCTCCGGTGAGCAGATCCAGGTCGCCCGTCCGCTTGCGCCGGATGACCTCGGCTTCAAAGACTTCCACGTCGCGTTTGCGACCGACGACCTTCGACCGCTCACGACCGCCATCGTCTCGCCACGCACCCTCCACACCACGCCGCTCTTTCGTGAGAGCGTACCCTGGACACTCGACTGATCGACACGCTGATTCGCGCGTTAATTAAGGAGGCCGAGCAACCTACAGGCCGAGCGAGCATCAAGCGCCTGAGGCTTCAGGCCCAGATGGTCGAGTAGATCGCGGTCGCCAGTAACGATTGCAGCCAGGGCGCACCGCCGCCTGGGCGACTGGCTACCCCCGAAACCAGCGTGCTTGCGTCGACTACGAGGCGCTTCAACCGGCGGCTCGGCGGTCTCGCCGTGCCTCATGCACGGCCTTGACGCCAAGCTCGATTGCCTCGTCTTCGGAGAGCGTGCTTCGCTCTTGAATACGACGCAGGGTTTCGCGGCCGAGGGTCATCCTCGCCATCGACTCAAGCAGCTCGCGGTCGCCCATCTCGGGGCGACGCCGGCGCAAGCGCTCAAGTAGCTCGCTGTCGAACTCGACGGTCTTGGTTGGCGATACGGCCACGTAGGTGGTAGCGCCGAGACGGGAAGCTTCGTGAAACCAGCCCCCTTGGGACGCCGCGCCACAGCGGACACGATCCGGACACATCGCCCGGATCAAGCGCAATCACGGCCGGCCACTGTCTTCCTCCCCGAACAAGCTCATTTGCGGCGAGTCCTTGCCTCTGATGACCCCGCGTGCCCTCCCGTGCCATCCTCGTCGCGCAGTCCCGCGGAATACAGCTCTTCCCGCCCGTGCTCTTTGCTCGCCGATTACCTCTACCACCCTGTCGAGCATCGGGCGATCCTGAAACTCGACCGGAAGAGATGCCCGAACCTCCTCGATGGCGGCCTCCGTCTTTTCGTGCAATGCGATCGCCCGTCGCCGGACGAGGGCTGGTTTCACGCCCATGGCTTTGGCAAGGCGATCGAGGTGGCGACCGCGCAGATAGGCGGGCCGATTCTCGCCCCCGTATCGCATCGCCAGCTTGCGGTCGGACCCGTCGAAGACGGCAGTGGAAAGCAGGTCGTAGAGAGGTGCGAGCCGAATCGCCCCGGGACCGTCCAGCAGCAGCGAGTAGTTCTTCGCGTGCGCGTCGTGGTTGGCGATCACGAAGTTGAACAAGAGCGCGTCTAGAAATGCGGTGACGTCACGCGCAGGCGCGCTGCAGTGGCGGCGAATCAGCTCCGCGCAGTCAGCGACGGTCGGGCCGCCCTCTTTCTCGTACTTGACCGCCGGCACCAGGCCGAGCGCTTGGCAGAAGTCCTCCTGGTGGACGCGGCCGTCGGGAGTCTTCCCGCTGCGGTCGTAGCGATGCACGAGGAGGCACTCCTGAGAGTCAGCGATCCGAGGACTCGCCGCGGCGACGTCGAGATCAACATGCACGGCAAGGTTCATGCAGAAGGCCTCGTTGACGACTGATTCGGTCACGTGTGGAATCGGGGCCTTGAGGATCGCCATGGTTGGAGGCCGTCTGTGACTAAGCCCGATCCGGTCACCCTCGACCAAGACACCCACCTTGTCCTCGGCGACCTCGGTCTGCGTGAGACCTATCCCGTTCGGGAAAATTGCCTCATTTCTGCTTGCACTCACCGGCGCGAGGTCGAGTAATGGGGGTGCAAACCGCGACGGTTATCGCCTGCTGCGGACTGCTCGCCGCGGTCGGGGGTGACCAGGCCGGCGCCTTTGACGCCGACTCGATCAGCGCCGCTCACGATTCCGACAGCAGGGCTTCGAAGCCGCCGATCCGCAACTGGCCGATCCCATTCGGACCGAAACGCAAGCACGAGACGGCCGCCTACTCGCAACGCCACTACCGGGAACGGACCTGGCGGCTGCGTCAGCCGCGGGTGATCGTCGAGCACATGGCTGAGGTCGGCAGTCCGGCTGGGGTCTTCAACACCTTCGCCCCCGACATCCCCGACCCCGAGTTGGGCGAGCTGCCCAATGTCTGCGCTCACTTCGTCGTCTCCTCCTCGGGCCGGATCTTCCGGCTGGTCAACCTGCGCACCCGCTGCCGCCACACGGTCGGCCTCAACTGGACGGCAATCGGGATCGAGCACACCGGTTACGCCGACGCCGATGCAATCGGCAACCGCCGCCAGATGCACGCCTCGCTGCGCCTCACCCAGTACCTGCGCTGTCGCTTCGGCATCCGCGTGCGCGACGTAATTGGGCACGCCGAGAGCCTCACCTCGCCATACCACCGCGAGCGAGTGCCCAACCTGCGCCAGCAGACCCATGGCGACTGGCGTCATAGCTCGATGCAGATCTACCGATACCGTCTGCGTACGCTGGGCCAATGCTGATGTTGCAGGCGCTGCTGCGCCCCCGCCGACCTGGCCGTGATCGCGGGACACAGCGCGTAGGCGGCTTGTAGCCCGAGACCGAGACCCCCTAGCCCAAGAGCCTGCCGAAAGGCAAGAGCACGATTCCGTTCCGAGGCCGCATCGGCAACGTCAAACTGAAGCCGGGCCACCACTGGCTGACACTCAGCGCCAGGGACAACGGCGGCCTTAGCTCCGAGCCGAAGACGCTCGGCTTCGACTTCGCCTCCTAGGCCTCGGGCTTCACCTCGAACCTGAACTTGGCTGGGGTCGTGTCGGTGTTGCCGGCCGTGTCGGTCGCCACGACCTTGAAGGTGTGCTTGCCGATCCCGACTTTCTTTTTGAACGGTGAGACACACGGTTTGAATGCCCCTTTGTCCAGCTTGCACTTGAAGCTGGATCCCGTCTCGGTGGAGGAGAAGGTGAACTTCGCCCTACGTTTGGTGGCTTTCCGCTGAGGATGTTTGCCGATCGCGGTGTTGGGCGCTATCGCATCTGCGCGGAGGCCTTTGGGAGATTCGCCGGTCGCGCTTTTGGCGAAATTGGCGGTTGCCGTCTTGTCCGCGGTCATCGAAACCGTGCACTGCGGGCCGATGACAGCGGTGCAGCCCGACCAGCTCTCGAAGCTCGAGCCCACGTCGGGCGCGGCGGTCAGCACGACCGAGAGACCGTCCGCATAGGGCTCGCTGCAGTCGAGGCCGCAATCGATCCCGCCGCCCGTCACGACGCCGGTACCGGCCCCCGCCTTCGTCACCGAAAGGATGCGCGGCGTCGGCGCAGCCGTGGCGATGGTCAGCGTCGCCGCCGAGACCGAGCCGGTATCCCCCTGTCCACCGTCGCGGAAGCGCAGCGTCCAAGTGCCGTTGGGGCTCGGCAAGGCAGCGAAGGTCGGCGTGATCAGAGTGTTGACCCCCGCCACCGACCACCCCGCCGGGAGTGGCCGCCCGGTAGGAACCGGCCGGGATCGCCGCGGCGGAGGTCGCCGTCGTGGCAGCGCCAAACCAGGTGGGTGCTGCCGGCGCGCTATCGGAAAACGTGTAAGGCCCCAGTACGTTCGAGTCGTCTCCGCAGCCAGTTGCCGTGGTCGAGCCGGTCTGGGTGAAGATGGTCTGCGACGGCGCTCCCCCCGGACCCAGGAGGCGAACGTCGAGATCGCCGGCCCATGGGTGCCCGGGTCCGGTACCGGTCATCGCGAAACCGACCGATACGTCGGCGATCGAGCCCGAAAGCCCGGTCACGGTGAAAGTCACATCCCGCGCTGCGCCGGTGAAATCGCCGCAGAGGTTGCCGCCCGCAGGACTGTCCGCTATCGCCCCCAGCGAAGGGGCGTCTGCCGAGAAGCTGGCCCCGAACGCCGGGGTCGAAAACGAGAATAGTGCGCAGGCGCTCACCGTCAGCGCGGCGCACAGAGAGCGACGAGCGCGGGTCGCGCGATTGATGCCTTGCCCCATGAGGAACTCCTCCAACCTGTTGGCCACGGGGCACCTGACTCCTCGTCGTCGCACCACCCCTCCGCGACTGACCCACCGAGAGTAACCAGTCAAGTCGTTTGCTCGGCAAGTTCCTTCAGATCAGGCCACTAGCCAGGCACAAGCCCAAACACACGGTGGGCGTTGCCGGCGAGGTAGAGGTCGCTCGCCTCCTCGTCGAGACCCAGCTCCTCGAGACCTTCCAGCGCCTTGACCGGCGGGATCATCGGGTAGTTGGTACCGAAGAGGACCTTGCGGCGGCCGCTCCGCGTCTTCATATAGGCAACCAGCTCCGGTGGCAACCGCTTGCTCGTATAAGCAGAGGTGTCGATGTAGACGTTCTCGTGCTTGCGGCAGACCGCGATCATCTCCTCGGTCCAGGGGTAGCCGACGTGGCCGCCGACGATCGTCAGCTCCGGGAAGTCGATCGCGACCTCGTCGATGTAGGGGATCGGGCGGCCGGTCTCCGAGGGTCGCAGCGGCCCGGTGTGGCCAACCTGGGTGCAGAACGGGATGCCCAGTTCGACGCAGGCCGCGTAGAGCGGGTAGAAGCGGCGGTCGGTCGGCGGCGTTTCCCAGATCCAGGGGAGCATCCGCAGGCCGATGAAGCCGAGCTCGCCGACGCAGCGGCGCAGCTCCCGCACCGCTTCCATCGGCCGGGCCAGGTCGACCGCGGCGAGACCGGAGAAACGGTCTGGATGGGCCGCCACCCAGCCGGCGACCTCCTCGTTGGAGATCAGCGCCCCCGCGCCGGGTGCGTGCCAGGCGCTGAGGAGGCCGAAGTCGATGCTGGCGGCGTCCATCGCGGCGATGGTGACGTCGATCGCCAGCTCCTCCGACGGCAGCTCCTGACCGGTCCAGCGCCGCAACGGCTCGAAGATGTCGTGGGCGAGGAAGCGCGGCGTCGGGTGCTGGAGCCAGGCGTCGATCCTCATCGCGCCATCCTCGCTCGCCTGAGCGCCGGCGACGAGCAGCTCAAAGCACGACCTCGCCGCGCTCGGCGTCCTCGCGGACCATGTCGAGCAGCGCCTGGACGAGGACGTGGGCTCCGGAGCCGACGCCAAAGGTCCAGTAGCGACGAAACCAGCGGCGGGCGTGCTCGTCAGTGGTGGCGGTCCGCATCGTCCCGGTCAGCAGGCAGCCATGCTCGCCCAGCGACTCGACCCCGAGCGCGTAGACCGTCTTCCCGTAGCCCGGTTGCTGAAAGTCTGTGAAGTCCTCGGCCGGAACCTCGGCGTACTCGATCACCGGTCGCCAGAACTTGCCGACCAGCCCGAGCGCGATCTCCCTCCCCGGCCGCTCGCCGAGCAGCGCCCAGCCCCCTTCCCCGAGCGGCATCCTCGCCGTGTCCTTGAGCGTCAGGCGCTTTGGCACGTGCGGAGGTGCCTCTCCGTGCAGCAGGTGACTGACGACTTCCGGCAGGACCCGCAGACCACCGAGCAGACCGACCGCCGGACGGCGCCGGCCGACCTCGATCAGATCCGCAGCCATCAGCGCCTCCCAGACCTCGTCACAGCCCGAGTGGACGACGACCGCCACCGTGTCCGACACGTCGTAGACGGGGAGGAAGTCGTCGAGGAGCAAGCGACGATTATGGCGCCCGGCGAGACGATTGGATCGAAGAGTTAAACCGGGTGATCGCGACGGTGACCGGCAAAAACTGGCCACCCAACCAGGATTGCGCGCTTCCATGTAGCCTCCGCGGCCGACTTCACGAACCAAAGGAGAGCGCACAGCAATGGGACTTCTCGACGGAAAAGCGGCGATCGTGACCGGCTCGGCGCGCGGCATCGGCCGAGCGACGGCGGAGCTCTTTGCCGCCCAGGGCGCGAAGGTCCTGATCAACGACCTCGACGCCGACGTCGCCGAGCAGACGGCCGGCGAAATCGACGGCGAGACCGCCGTCTTCGCGGGCGACCTGACCAAGACCGGCGCCGCCGACGAGCTCGTCGCCGCCGCGGTCGACGCCTTCGGTGCCGTCGACATCGTCGTCAACAACGCCGGCTACACCTGGGACGGTGTCGCCCACAAGATGACCGACGAGCAGTTCCAGGCGATGCTCGACATCCACACCGTCGTCCCCTTTCGCGTTGCCCGGGCAATTGCCCCGCACTGGCGCGAGGCCGCCAAGGCCGAGCGCAACGCCGGCGAAGAGGTCTTCCGCAAGCTGATCAATATCTCCTCGACCTCGGGGACGATGGGCAACGCCGGGCAGGTCAACTACTCGGCCGCGAAGATGGGCGTCGTCGGCGTCACCAAAACCCTCGCCAAGGAGTGGGGTCAGTTCAAGATCAACGTCAACGCGGTCGCCTTCGGCTTCGTCGACACCCGCCTCACCGCGGCCAAGGAGGAGGGCGGCGAGATGACCACTCCCGGCGGCGAGAAGATCGAGCTCGGCATCCCCGAGCAGATGCGGGCGATGGCCTCGGCGATCATCCCGCTCGGCCGTCCGGCTTCCCCCGAGGAGGCCTCGGGCCCAGTCCTGTTTCTCGCCTCGCCGCTCGCCAACTACATGCACGGCCAGGTCCTCAACGTCACCGGCGGCATGTTCGGCGGGATGTACACCTGAGATGAGCGACGCGACGGAGGGCAGGCAGGCACCCCGCTATCTCGACATAGCGGACAAGGTCTGGCCTGCCACCCGTCGCTTCATGGGCGTCCACACGTTCCTCTACCAGAGGACGGGTGGGCGCCTCGGCCACACGATTCCCGGCGTGCCGGGGAAGATGCTGCTGCTCGACCACGTCGGCGCCAAGAGCGGCACCAAGCGCACCTCTCCCCTGCTCTACGTCCGCGACGGCGAGGACGTCGTCATCGTCGCCTCCAAAGGTGGCTTCCCCAAGCACCCGGCCTGGTTCCACAACCTCGTCGCCAATCCCGACACGACGGTGCAGATCGGCTCCGAGCACCTACCCGTCCATGCCCGGGTGGCGAAGCCGGAGGAGCGCGACCGCCTCTGGAAGATGGCGGTCGACGCGTACCACGGCTACGAGGACTACGCGCTCCGCAGCAAGGGCCGCGAGATCCCGCTGGTCGTGCTCGAGCCGCGCTAGTTGGCGCCTTAGTCGCACATATTGCGACTAAGGCGCAATGCCTCAGCGGCGTTCCTCGGCGACCGGGGTGCCGCTCTCGTCGGCGATTGCCGGCGGCGGCCAGGGGCCGGCCCAGTTGTCACGGGCACCGTCGATCGTGATCGTGGTACCTGAGAAGAAATCGCCGGCTGGGGAAGCGAGGTAGGCGACCAGCCAGGCCATCTCCTCCGGCCGGCCGGCGCGGCCGATCGGGATCGAGCGCTCGAGGTTGTCGACCACCACCTGCGGATACTTGGTCAGCAGCGTCTCGGTCGCGAACTGGCCGGCGGCCAGGGCGACGGTCTTGATCCCGAACCGGGCCCACTCGACCGCTAGCGTCCGCATCATGTTCTCGACCGCAGCGCGAGCGGCGCCGGAGTGGACCATCCCCGGCATGCCGTTGTGGGGGGAGAGGGTGACGCTCAGCACCTTGCCACCGCCCTGCGGGATGAAGGCTTTGGTCGCCGCTGCGTGGGTCATCAGCCAGGTGCCCTGGACGTTGAGGTCGATCACCGTGCGGAAGCCTTTCGGGGTGATCGCCTCGGCCGGACTGAGGAACTGCCCGCCGGCGTTGTTGACGAGCACGTCGAGGCGCTGGTGGCGCTCCAGCAAGGCGTCGAAGAAGCGGCCGACCGGCTCCTCCTCGCGGATGTCGAGCGTCTCGTGCTCGAAGCTGCCGGCCAGGCTCGCGGCCAGTTCGGCGGTCTCCGCCAGTGGCTCCTCGCGGCGCCCGCAGCCAACCACGACAGCGCCGAGACGCGCCAGCTCCAGCGCCGTCTCACGCCCTAGGCCGCTGCCGGCACCGGAGACGACACAGACCTGTCCGTCGAGCAAACCGTCCCTAAAGATCCGCGAATGGGAGCTTTCAGTCATCGGCGAGCAAGCCTATAGGCGACTCGCCCCGCTTAATGTGACCCGGCGATGAAGGTCCAGATCGAGCCACAGCCACTGCACGAGCCGCTTGCCGGAGGCACTCCCGGGGCGACGGTGACGGTCGAGCCGATCGTCGCCGGCCACTCCGACTTCCCGATGCCGATGATGGAGAGCCCCGGCGGTCGCTTCCTCACCCTGAAGCTGCTGCGGGCGATGCTCAGCGGCGAGCCGTCACGAACGATCCCGGTCCCGGTCTTCCTGATCCGCCACCCCAGCGCCGGCGCCATCCTCGTCGACACCGGCCTGCACGCCTCGATCGCCACCGACGGAGTGGAGAACTTCGGCCGCCTCGGAGTGCGCTTCGGCAGACCCCAGCTGGAGGCCGGCGAAGACGCTCCGGCGCAGCTGCGCAAGCGCGGCCTCGATCCCGGCGAGGTCCCGGTCGTGGTGATGACCCACATGCACAGCGATCACACCTCGGCGATCTCGGAGTTCTCGAAGTCCACCTTCGTCGTCAGCGATACCGAGTGGAAGGCAGCGACGACGGGGGCCGTGCCGATCCTCAACGCCTACCGGCGACAGCATTTCGATTACGCCTTCGACTACCGCACCGTCGACTTCGACCGCGGCGGGATCGACTCCTACTCGAGCTTCGGCCGCACCTTCGACCTCTTCGGCGACGGCTCGATCCACCTCGCCTTCACCCCCGGCCACACCACCGGCCACATGTCAGTCGTCTGCCGTCTCAAGGAGCGCGACTTCGTGATCGGCGGCGACGCGATGTACACGCTGGCCCAGCTGGAAGGCACGGCGCCCCTTCCCCCGCGTCCCGTCGATGCCCACAACTTCCGCCGCTCCCTGCAGGAGCTGCGTCTCTTCCATGGCCAGTTTCCCGACGCGATCATCACCCCCGGGCATGACCCGGAGTTCTACGAAGGCCTCGACGCCCGCTACGAGTAGCCGCGTTCGCATTTTGTCTCGGTATGCGGAACTAACTACGAACTCGGCGGGCGACGGCGCGGGGACCTTCGCGCTCGAGACGCCCGTACATCTCCCGCACCCGGTCGAAGACCTGCTCGGAGGTCTGCTGGTGGCGCTCGCGGCTCGCGGCGGGGTCGGCGGGAAATGTCAGCGGCTCGCCGAACTGGACCGTGACCTTGGGGAAGCGCAGCCGTTTCCAGCGCCGCACACCTGCCGAGCCGTGAATCGCCACCGGGATCACCGGCACACCGGTTTCGAGAGCGAGCCGACCCACACCGGGCTTGGGCTCGCCCAGCTCGCGGCTGCGTGAGCGACCGCCCTCGATATAGATCAGGACCAGACCACCCTTGCCGAGGATCGTTTTCGCGGTGATGAACGCCTCTTTGTCGCGGGCGCCGCGACGGACCGGGAAGACACCGCCGTGGAAGAAGATGAACTTGATAACCGGGTGTTTGAACAGCTGCGATTTCGCCATGAAGCGGACCTGGCGGCGCAGGTAGACGCCGGCGAAGAAGTGGTCCCAGGCGCTGAAGTGGTTAGGGGCGAGAATCACCGGCCCCTGCTTGGGCACGTTGTGGACGCCGATGCCGCGGGTGCGGAAGAGCAGGATCGTCGGCAAGGTGAGGATGGCGCGTGCGAGCGTGTAGATCCAATCGGGATTGCGGCTGCGGGCGCGCTCGTGGAAGCGCGTGAAGTACTCGGCGGGACGGGGGTCTCTGTAGACCTGTGGCTTGATCTGGGGCATGCGGGTGCGCCGGCGCGGCCGGCGCAGTTGCCTACTCTGGCCGGCGGCGAGGGTTACAGAGAGAAATTCGAACCCATCTCACTGCGCCCAGCCACGGGCCCGCTCCAATGCCGCCCGCCACTCGGCCAGCAGCGAGTCACGCTCGTCCTCGCCCATCCGCGGCTCGTAGCGCGCGGCCTGGCGCCACATCTCCCCCACCTGCTCGCGGGTCCAGAGACCGGTCGCGATCCCGGCCAGATAGGCGGCACCGAGGGCGGTCGTCTCGGCGATCTCCGGCACCACCACCGGCGCCCCCAGCACGTCGGCCTGGAACTGCATCAGCCAGCGGTTTACGGTGGCGCCGCCGTCGGCCTTAAGCACCTCGAGCCGCTCCCCGGCCGCGGCCTCCTGGGCGCGGATCGCGTCGACCGCCTGGTAGGCGATCGCCTCCAGTGCCGCCCGCGCCAGGTGGGCGCGGCCGCTGCCGCGGGTAAGCCCGACGATCGTGCCGCGCGCGTAGGGATCCCAATGCGGCGAGCCGAGCCCGGTCAGGGCGGGGACGAAGTAGACCCCGTCGTTGGACTCGAGCGAGGCGGCCAGGGCTTCGGTCTCCCCCGCCTCCTCGATGATCCCGAGCCCATCGCGCAGCCACTGCACCGCTGCGCCGGTGACGAAGATCGACGCCTCCAGCGCATAGGCGACCTCGTCGCCGAGCCCCCAGGCAACGGTCGCCAGCAAACCGTCGCCTGGCACCGGCACCTCGGCGCCGCTGTTGAGGAGGACGAAGCTGCCGGTGCCGTAGGTGTTCTTCGCCATCCCGGCGCGGTGACAGGCCTGGCCGAACAGCGCCGCCTGCTGATCGCCAGCGATTCCCGCCACCGGCACCTCGCCACCGAACTCCGAGGTGGTGCCGTAAACGTGCGCGGAAGGCAGCGGCTCCGGCAGACGCGCTGGGTCGACGCCGAGCATCTCGCACAGCTCCGGATCCCAGGCGAGCTTGCGGATGTCGAACAGCATCGTCCGTGCGGCATTGGAGTAGTCGGTGACGTGGCGCCCGGTCAGCTTGAAGAGCAGCCAGGAGTCGACGGTGCCGAAGACCGCCCGCTCTGCTCCCTCAGCGTTGCCCAACAGCCACTCGATCTTGGTGCCGGAGAAGTAGGGATCAATCGTCAGCCCGGTGCGCTCGCGCACCAACCCCTCTCGCCCCGCCGCCTTCAGCTCGTCGCAGCGCTCGGCCGTGCGGCGGTCCTGCCAGACCAGCGCCCGGTGGATCGGCTCCCCCGTGGCCGGGTCCCAGGCGACCACCGTCTCGCGCTGATTGGTGATCCCGATCCCGGCGAGCTCGCGTCCCTCGATCCCGGCAGCCGCGATCGCCTCGGCCGCGACCCGCCGCGTCACCGCCCAGATTTCCGCCGCGTCGTGCTCGACCCAACCGGGCCGCGGGAAGTGCTGCTCGAACTCCGAGTAGCCGCGCCCGGAAATCCGCCCCTCACCGTCGAAGACGAGGCAGGTAGTTCCCGTGGTCCCCTGGTCGATCGCGAGAATCACGGGCGGCAGTCGCTCAGTGCTGGGTAACCAGCAGGCTGGCGAAGCCGATGAGCATCGTGCCGAACATGCCGCCCCCGACCTGCAGGATCAGTCGTTGCGTCGCTTCGAACCGAGTGTTCATCTCGGACCTGAGGTCATTGACTTCGGTCCTGACACCGCCGACTTCGGTCTTGATGTCTGACCTGACGCCGCCGATTTCGGACCTGACGCCGCCGATTTCGGACCTGACACTCGCGAATTCTGTGCTGACGTCGGCCCTGAGGCCGCCGATTTCAGACCGGATCTCGCGAAGGTCCGCATCGATGCGTGCGAACCCTTCGCTCATGTGATCCTTGAGGTCGTCGAGACGCTCATCGGTCCACTTTTCCCTCATCGCCTCCATATTGGCAGCCTAGAGAGCCGGATGTAACGTGTTGTGCGCAGGGTGTCAGAGTTCGGTCAATGCTCTGTGCCGGAAGGCACGCGTGGGCCTTTGCGGCGCGTCCAGTACACGGCGAAGAAGTCGCGCAGCTGAACGGCGCGGTGAAGGAACCCGGAAAACGAGCGCCCCGTGGCCCGGTGCTCGAGGTCCAACTCGTACTCCCCGAGCCGGAAACCGGCTCGGACAACGTCGACCGTCATCCCGATCTCCATCCCGTAGCCGCGGGCGAAGGGCAACGCGCTACGCAACGCCTCGACCCGCAGCGCCCGCTGGCCGGAGATCGGCGCGGTGGTCTCGAGGCCGCAGCGGCGGCGGATTGCCCAGTGGGCGAAACCGACGGCAAGGCCGAAGCCGCCGCCGACACGGCGCGCAAAAGCCGCCACGGCGACGTCGCACTCCCGCCGCTCCACCGCCTCGACAAGTGGCGCCAGCCGCGCCGCCGAGCCGGCGAGGTCGCCGTCGCAGAGCAGCACCAGCCGCGGCGGCACCTCCTCGCTCAACACCGCCTGCGCGGCGGCGGTCACGTTGGCTCCCTTGCCGTGCGGCCGCCCGCGGCTGACCGCCCGCGCGCCGGCCGCCATCGCCACCTCGGCGGTGCCGTCGGTCGAGGCGTCGTCGGCGACCCAGATCGCCGACCCCGGAAAGGCCCCCCGCAATGCCGCCACCGTCTCCCCCACCCGGTCCGCCTCGTTGCGGGCGGCGACGATCACCGCCAGCCCCCCGCCCGCCTCTGCTTCGAGTCCCATCGCGCGGCTATTGTCCTCGCCCATGCCAGACATCGAGGCTCACATCACCGGAAACGTGTGGAAGATCGAGGTTGCGATCGGGGACAAGGTCGAAGAGGACGACACGGTCGTGATCCTCGAGTCGATGAAGATGGAGATCCCGGTCGAGGCCGAGGACGAGGGAACCGTGAAGGAGATTCGCTGCGAGGAGGGCCAGTCGGTCTCCGAAGGCGACGTCCTCGTGGTGTTGGAGTAAGCGACGGCATGGAAGAACGTCTCGCCGGCGGCAAGCTCCTGCTCGACTCGCCCGCCGAGGCGGTCGTCCGTCTCACCATTTCGAACCCCGAGCGCCGCAACGCGCTCGACCACGAGATCCTCGACGCGCTGGCGGAGACGCTGCCGCAACTGAACAGCGGCATCGAGACCCGCTGCGTCCTGATCACCGGCGCGCCGCCGGTCTTCTCGGCCGGTTACGACATCTCCTCGATCCCCGAGGAGACCTTCGAGCGCGATGCCGAGGCGCTCGTCGCCCACCCTTTTCACGCCGCGATGGAGGCGCTCTCCGGGCACCCCTGGCCGATCGTCGCGGCGATCAACGGCCACTGCCTCGGCGGCGGTCTCGAGCTGGCGATCACCTGCGACCTGCGGATCTGCGCCGCCGGCGCCAAGCTGGGGATGCCGCCGGCGAAGCTGGGCCTGGTCTACGGCCACACCGGCCTGCGCAAGTTCCTCGACACGGTGGGGCTGGCGCGAACCAAGGAGCTGTTCCTGACCGGCCGCAACTACTACGCCGACCGGGCCGAGCAGATCGGGCTCGTCAACGAGGTGGTCGAGGGCGAGCGGCTGGAGCGTGCCGCGGTCGAGCTGGCGGCAGAAATCGCCGCCAACGCACCGATCTCGATGCGGGGGAACAAACGCGCAATCGAGGTGCTCAACCGCACACCGGTGCTGAGCCCCCAGCAGGAGGCCGGCCTGATCGCCCTGCGCGAGTCCTGCTTTACATCGGAGGATTTCCGCGAGGGCATCCGTGCCTTCGCGGAAAAGCGGCGTCCACAGTGGCGCGGCCGGTAATGGCCATGAGCAGGCGGCAGCGGACCCGGGCGGGAACGCCATGAGCGCCGCGAGGCGCAAGGCGCTGGCGGCCTCGGACCCAGCCATGGCGGCGCTGATCGAGCGGGTCGGCAAGCTCGACCTGGCGACGCGGCTGAAGCGGCGCGCCGAGGAACGGCCGGACGACGCCTACGGAGCGTTGTTGCGGGCAATCGTCGGCCAGCAGCTCTCGACCAAAGCGGCGCGCACCATCTATCTGCGCGTACTCGACATCTTCGACGGCACCACCCCCACTCCCGAGCAGCTCCTGGGGGCGAGTGAAGCCGACTTGCGCGGCGCCGGCCTCTCCGGGCGCAAGGTCGAGTACATCCAGGACCTCGCCCGCCACGTGCTCAGCGGCGAGCTGGAGCTGGATCGCCTCGACCAGCTCGGCGACGAGGAGGTGATCGAGGAGATCGTCGCGGTGCGAGGCCTCGGCCGCTGGACCGCGGAGATGTTTCTGATCTTCCACCTGGAACGGCCCGACATCATCTCCGGCGGTGACCTCGGCATCCGCAAAGCGGTGCAGATCGAGTACGGCCTCGAGGAGATGCCGACCCCGGAACGGGTGCTGGAGCTCGGCGAGACATGGAGTCCCAATCGGAGTCTCGCCTCGCTCTACCTCTGGGAGTCGCTGGCCGCGGTGCCGGGTGGCTGACGGCCGGTGACGGATGCAAGGCATCGGTTAACTCAGGTTCCCTGCTGGTCGAGAATGTGAGCATGCGACTTCGTTTCTGGCTCGGGCTTACCGCCGTCTTGCTGATCGGCATCGGCTCGGCGGCGGCGGCGATCATCGTCCACGCCGACGACAGCGCCGACTTCCACGAGATGCAGCGTGACGAGGCCGCGCGCTCGGCTCGGCAGGCGGAGGCGGTGGCGGAGCTCTCGGTCGGGCAGCTTGCCAGCGCCGCCGCCTTCTTCCAGGCCGAGAGCGACTTCAGCAGGCACGACTTCGCCGTGATCGCCCGGCCGCTGCTGCAGGAGGGAGCGCTGAGCGCGACCGCCTTCGTGGCGAGGGTGCCGAGCGGCGGGCGTGCCGCCTACGAACGGCGCCACGGCGTGCCGATCTCCGAACCGTCTGCCGATGGTCCCAAGCCGGCGCGGATGCGGGCGGAATACCTCCCGGTCACCTACGCGGTCAGCGAGCTCGGCGTCGCAGCGCCGGCCGGCTATGACCTCGGCGCCGATCCGGAGCGGGCACCCTTCCTGCGCCGCGCCCGCGACCTCGGCACTCCGGTAGCAACGCCGCCGGTGGACCTGCTGATCGGCGGCGTCGGCATCAACGTCTACCGCCCCGTCTACCGCGACGGGGCCCCGACCAGGACCATGCGGCAGCGCCGCGCCGCTCTGATCGGCTTTGCCGCCGGCGCCTTCCGGGTCGAGGACCTGGCCGCCGCGGCTGCCTCGAGCGTGTCCGACGCAGCCGAGGTGCAGTTGCGCATCGACGGCGAGCCGGTCTTCGGCGAGGAAGGGCGGCTCGAGGACGCCGCTGGCGCCCCGATCCATATTGCCGACCGCACCTGGCTGCTGGTCGTCCGCGACTCAAACCGCCCCGACGTCAGCCTGCCGCTGCTGCTGGCCGGGGTCGGCATCTCGCTCGCCGCCCTGCTCGGAGCGCTGATCCTGGTCTGGAGTCGCAAGGAGCGGATGCAGGAGCTGGAACGCGAGGCCGGGCAGGACGCGCTGACGGGACTGAAGAACCGGCGCCGCTTCGAGGAGGATCTCGAGACCGCAGTCGCGCGTAGCCGCCGCGAGGGCACGACCGGGGCGCTGCTGATGCTCGACCTCGACCACTTCAAGCAGGTCAACGACTCGCTCGGGCACCCGGCCGGCGACAAGCTGATCAAGGAGGTCGCCGCGGTGCTGCGCCGCCGCGCCCGTGAGAGCGACGTGCTGGCCCGGCTCGGCGGCGACGAGTTCGCGGTGGTGCTACCGCACTGCAGCCTCAGCGAGGCCCAGGTCGTCGGCGAGGCGATCGCCGCCGCCGTCCGCGAACACCGCCCCGACGTAACCGGTGCCCGTCCGGTCACCGCCAGCATCGGGATCGCGATGTTCGGCGAGGATTCGCGGGTCAGTCCCGAACTCGTCGCCTCCGAGGCGGACACGGCGATGTACGCGGCCAAGGACGCCGGGCGCGACCGGGTCCAGGTCTTCGACCCGCTTGCGGTCCGCGACGAGGCGCCGAAAGGCAGCTAACCGCTTGCCAGGCGGTGGCGCAGCTCCAGCACCCGCTGCGCAGAGACCTCGAACTCCTCGCGGTCCAAAGCGCTGGCGCGGAGGCGGGCGACCAGTCCCGACCAGGCCTGATGGGCTTCACCGGGATCGGTGAAAAGCAGCAGGTCGGTGCCGGCACGCGCGGCGGCGAGCCCAGCCTTGCGCGGACCGCCGAAGTCCCGCACCGCGACCGTTTCCAAGGCGTCGGTGATCGAGACGCCCTCGAAGCCGAGGCGCCCGCGCAGCTCACCGGTCGCGATCGGACGCGCGAAGGCGGCGGGCTGCGGCGAGAGCGCCGGGTAGATCGCCGTGCTCAGCATCACCAGGTCGCCGCCAGCCGCGGCGAAGGCGCGGTAGGGCTCCTCGTCGACGCGGCGCAGGGTCGCCTTCGGGAGGCCGATCCGCTGGACCGCGAAGTCGGTGTTCTTGGCAGCGGCGCCGAGGCCGGGAAAGTGCTTGGCGGTCGCCGCTACCCCGCCCGACTGCAGGCCCTGGGCGAACGGCACCGCGGTCGCCGCGACGGCGCTCGCGCTGGTGCCGAAGGCCCGGTCGGTCTCGGCGATCACTCCGCCAGGGCGGGCGACGTCGAGCACCGGCGCGAGGTCGACGTTGATGCCGAGGTTGCGGAGGTTGGCGGCGGTGCGGGAGCCTTGCTCGCGACTGAGGCCGGCGCCGCGAGCGCCCATCTGCTCGGCCGAAGCGGTCGGGGCGCCGCCGATCCTCTTCACCAGCCCGCCCTCCTGGTCGGTCATCACCAGCAGCGGATCGCGCAATCCCGGCGGGCGCGGGATCGTCTGCAGCGAGGCGACGAGGCGGCGGCCGGCGGCGCGATTCGGCAGGTTGTCGTCGAAGAGGATGACGCCGGCGACCTCGCCCGCGCGAATCGCCCTGGTGAGGACGGGAGGAGGCTCGCTCCCGTCGAAGCCGGCGACGATCCGCTCTCCCGCGAGGCGGGGGACCGGGAGGGTGCTCGCCAGCTCGGGCCGCGGCGGCGGCCCGTCGCCCAGCGCCGCCCCGAACGCAAAGGCGCCCGCCGCCAGCCCCGCCAGAGCCGCCAGCGCCAGCCGCCTGTGTCGTGCTCTCGTCCGCTTCATGCGATGAAGCTAGCCGCTCCGTTCGTCGTTTGGTCCGTGTGGCGACACAAATGACGAACGGAGGCCAGGCAGGCGTGGATCGAGCGTCCGGGCCAATTCCTAGCCTTGCCCTCAATCCACTCCCCGGAGGCGCCCCCGATGCCATCGCTGATCACCTTTGACGAAGCCCTCGCCTACGGGCAGCTGACCGACCACGACGAGATCGGTGAGCTGGTCGAGCGCGCCTGGCAGGTCCGCCGCGAGAACTTCGGCAACTCGACCGACATGTGCTCGCTGGTCAACGCCAAGTCCGGTGGTTGCGCCGAGGACTGCGGTTTCTGCGCCCAGTCGCGCTACGCCGAGGCGGACACGCCGATGCACGCGATGCTGGAGCCGGAACAGATCCTCGAACACGCGAAAGCGGCCGAAGCGGCCGGCGCCCACCGCTTCTGCATGGTCACCCAGGGCCAGGGCCTCTCCAAACGCGACTTTCAGAAAATCCTCGAAGGCACGAAGCTGGTCGCCGAGCAGACGAACCTCAAGCGCTGCGCCTCGATCGGCCACATGTCGGCGGACCGGGCGAAGGCGCTGAAGGACGCCGGCGTGCAGCGGGTCCACCACAACGTCGAGTCGGCCCGCTCCTACTACCCCGAGGTCTCGACCACGGTCCGCTATGAGGGCCGGCTGCGGACGATCCAGGCGGTCAAGGAGGCCGGCCTCGAGACCTGCGTCGGCGGCATCCTCAACCTCGGCGAGAGCGCCGAGCAGCGGGTTGAGATGGCCTTCGAGCTGACCGAGATCAACCCGACCTCGGTGCCGATCAACCTGCTGAATCCACGCAGCGGCACCAAGTTCGGCGACCGCGAGCCGATGGACGCGATGGAGGTCGTGCAGTGGGTGGCGATCTTCCGCCTGATCATCCCCGGGGCGCTCTTCCGCCTCTGCGGCGGCCGGGTCGAGAACCTCGGCGACCTGCAGCCGCTGGCCGTGAAGGCGGGCCTGAACGGGGTGATGATGGGGAACTTCCTGACCACGCTCGGGGCCGAGCCCGAGGATGACCGGGCGATGTTCGAGGAGCTTGGCCTCAATGTCGCCCGCCAGGACGACAACGGTGCCAACCCGCGGCCGGACAACCGCTCCGGCTGGCTCGAGGGCGAGACGCCGCAAACGCCGATGGACGAGCTGGTCGACCGCCAGGAGGAAGCCAACTTCTGGGATCCCTCGACGCAGCTCCGCGTGGTCAAGAAGGCGAAGAAGCCGCCGCCCTACCCGCAGGCCGCATGACCGATATCGCCGCCCGGCTGGAGGAGCTCCGCGACAGCGGGCTCCACCGCAGGCTGCGCCTGGTCAGCGGGCCGCAGGGTCCGCGAGTCCTGCTCGGCGGCCGCCCGGTCCTGCTGCTCTGCTCGAACAACTACCTCGGCTTCGCCGACCATCCCAAGGTCCGCGGCGCCGCGGCGGAGGCGGCGATGCGCTGGGGCGCCGGCGCCGGCGCCTCGCGGCTGATCTCGGGCAACATGGAACCGCACCGCAATCTCGAGTCGCGACTGGCCGAGTTCAAGGGCTACGAGGCGGCACTGCTGTTCGGCTCCGGCTACCTCGCCAACACCGGCGTCATCGCCGCCCTGGCGGGGCGCGACGAGGTCGTCTTCTCCGACGAGCTGAACCACGCCAGCATCGTCGACGGCTGCCGGCTCTCGCGGGCCGAGACCTTCGTCTATCGCCACCGCGACCTCGAGCATCTCGCCTGGGGGCTGCGCGAGGCGGGCGGGCGCGGCGCGCTGATCGTCAGCGACGGTGTCTTCTCGATGGACGGCGACGTGGCGCCGCTGGGGGAGCTGCTGGAGCTCGCCCAGCGTCACGACTGCCGGCTGATGGTCGACGAGGCGCACGCGACCGGGGCGCTCGGCCCCGGCGGTCGCGGCTCGGTCGCCGCGGCCGGCCTCAGCGGCGAGGTCGACGTCGTCGTCGGCACCCTCGGCAAGGCGCTCGGCTCCTACGGCGCCTACGTCTGCGCCGGCGCCGAGACTGTCGAATTCCTCGTTAACACCGCCCGCCCGTTTGTCTTCTCGACCGCGTTGCCCCCCGCCTCCGCGGCGGCAGCACTGGCGGCACTGGAGCTGCTGCACTCGAGCCCGCACCGGGTCGAGCGGCTGCAGGAGAACTCGGCGACGCTGCGCTCCGCCCTCGCCGCGGAGGGCCTCGATGCCGGCGACTCGGAGACGCAGATCGTGCCGCTCGAGGTCGGCGACGCGGGACTGACGATGGACCTCTGCGAGCGAGTGCTGGAACGCGGCGTCTTCGCCCAGGGGATCCGGCCTCCGACCGTCCCCGAGGGTTCCTCGCGGCTGCGCTTCACGGTGATGGCCACCCACCGCGCGGGCGAGCTGCAGCGCGCCGCCAAGCTGGTCGGCCGCGCCGCCCGCGAGCTGGGAATCGCCGCGGACGCGACCTCGCTCGCCAACGTCGCCTGAGCCCGGTGCGCGGCGTCTTCGTCACCGGCACCGGGACGGAGGTCGGCAAGACCGTCGTCGCCGCCGCGATCGCCCGCACGCTCGCCGCGAGCGGCGAGCGCGTCGCCGTTTTCAAGCCGGCGGTGACCGGGCTCGAAGAGTCGGGCGAGGCTGATCACGAGCTGCTGCGCCGAGCCGCCGGCTCGGCGCAAAGCGACGCCGAGATCGCCCCGTACCGCTTCCAGCCGCCGGCCTCTCCCCACCTCGCCGCGGCGCTAGCGGGCGAGGAGATCGAGCCGACGCGCCTTCTCACCGCAGCTCGTGCCGCGGCAGCGGACGCCGACGCGCTGGTCTGCGAGGGAGTAGGCGGCCTGCTGGTCCCGCTCCGCGCGGGTCGACTTTCTCAGCC
>DASYLY010000052.1:0-26018 GCA_036009365.1 Solirubrobacterales bacterium | reverse complement strand
GCACCCTGCACAACCTGCGTGCCCGGATCGCTCAGCGAATGCTGGCACTTGCTGCCTGCATTGCGCTCAACCACAGGCTCGGGCGTCCGAGCCGTGCTCTGGTCGACTACGTCGCCTGAGGCGTGGAATCAATCATCTAGTGGCTGAAATGGAGCGCTTCTTAGGGGGCGGTTCGAGCGATCCTAAAAAAGCGAACCTGCCGACGTGCAGGGGGTTCTGCCGATGGAGCTAGGCGGATTCGAACCGCCGACCTCCTGGGTGCGATCCAGGCGCTCTGCCAGCTGAGCTATAGCCCCTTGGCGTGGCTGGGAAGATGATCCCAGGGCCGCGCAAGGGGAAGGATAACCGCATAGTCTTCTGAGACCCTGAGGGACGCGAAGACATGAGCATCCTCGACGACGCCATCCGGGAGCACCTGGAACTGAAGCGCCAGCATGGCGCTCCTGACGACGAGGTCAAAAAGCTTGAGGACGAGGCTTTTGGGCCTCCGGCGCGGCCGGATGGGGAATCCGAATCCTTTACGGAGGCGGCTACGGAGTTCATGACTCTGCCCGAGACGGGCGAGGCGCCGGCGGCTGAGAGTGTCGAGGTCCCGGAGCCCGAGGGGCGCCGCGTCCCCGACATCGCCGACCTGCAGGAGGCGCCGCCGGCCCCGGGGCCTGTCGAGGACGAGTTGCCGATCGAGGATGAGGCGCCCGCCGAGGAGGAGCACCCGGCGATGGAGCACGAGGCCCTCAAAGAGGAGCCCGCCGGCAGCCACACGACCGAAGAGCGTCACGCGATCGCCGAACAGCCGACCCAGATGTTCGACGTCGAGAGCGAGCTCGCCAGCGACGCCGAGCTGCCGGCGACAGCCGACGAGCCGGCGCCCAGCGATGAGGAGATCGTCGACTCCGAGCTGTCGGAGCCGCGCCTTGCCCCGATTGATCCGCTCGACGAGGCGGAGGAGGCCCCGGAGGACGAGGCGCCGTTGCCGACCAATGAGAGCCCCGCCCCCGAGTTCGACGACGACGACTTCTTCGACGAACAGCGGCTCTCCGACGAGCTCGATCAGGCACTGGAGGCACCGGCGCCCGCCGAGGAGCACACCACTCCCGAGCCTGCCTCTCACAAGGACGAGCACGAGGACGTGCTCGAGGACACGCCGGACTTCCTCGAGGAGTCGCCCGAGGACGACCAGCTCTGGTTCGAGCAGAAGCCCCCGAAGGACTTCGACTTCGACGACTAGTCCGGCCGCCGTCGGACACTCGATAGGTTGCTCGGATGCCTGGCGACATCGCCATAGAGGCCGAAGGTCTGCGCAAGTCCTACCGCGACGTCTGCGCGCTCGACGGGATCGATCTACAGGTGGCGGCGGGCACGGTGCTGGGCCTGCTGGGTCCCAACGGCGCCGGTAAGACGACGGCCGTCCGCATCCTCACCACGCTGCTGCCCGCCGACGCCGGCAGTGCCCGTGTCGCCGGCCTCGACGTCGCCCACGAGGCGGCGAAGCTGCGGACCGAGATCGGCCTTGCCGGCCAGTACGCCGCGGTCGACGAGAACCTGACTGGGGCCGAGAACCTGGAGATGGTCGGTCGCCTCTACCACCTGCCGAAGGGCGAGCCCCGCGCCCGTGCCGCCGAGCTGCTGGAGCGCTTCGACCTCAGCGCCGCCGCCGGCCGCCTCGTCCGCACCTACTCGGGCGGGATGCGCCGCCGCCTCGACCTCGCCGCGGCGCTTGTCGCCAAACCGCCGGTGCTCTTCCTCGACGAGCCGACCACCGGGCTGGACCCGCGCAGCCGCATCAGTCTTTGGGAGACGATCGAAGACCGCGTCGCCGGCGGCACCACCGTGCTGCTCACCACCCAGTACCTCGACGAGGCCGACCGTCTGGCCGACCGCATCTCCGTCATCGACCGCGGCCGCGTCATCGCCGAGGGCAGCTCCGACGAGCTCAAGGATCAGGTCGGCGGCGAGCGCCTCGACATCTCGCTCGAGTCCGATGCCGACGCCGAGACAGCGATCGCGGCGCTGGAGCCGCTCGCGGCGGAGCGCCCGAGCCTCGTCGACGGCTTCCTGCGGATGCCGGTGCGCCAGCGCAAGGGCGCGATCGCCGAGGCGGTCCGCCGCCTCAACGAGGCCGGGATCGGGATCGACGACGTGGCGATGCGCCGGCCGACCCTTGACGACGTCTTCCTCACCCTCACCGGCCACGCCGCCGAGGCCGAGAACGGCGCCGGTCCGGCGGAGGAGGCAGAGCGATGAGCGGTTTCCGCTACGCCGTCTCCGACACGCTGGTGCTGGCCAAGCGCAGCCTCCTGCGCATCCCTCGCGCCCCCGACCTGCTGCTCTCCTTCACCGTGCAGCCGATCATGTTCGTGCTGCTCTTCGCCTACGTCTTCGGCGGCGCGATCAGTACGCCCGGCTACAGCTACATCGACTTCCTGATGCCGGGGATCATCGTCCAGACGATGTCCTTCGGCGGCTTCGTCACCGCACTCGGCCTCTCCGAAGACCTCAAGAAGGGCCTGATCGACCGCTTCCGCTCGCTGCCGATGTCCCGCGCTGCCGTCCTCGCCGGCCGCACCCTGTCCGACGTCGCCACCAACACGATCTCGATCGTGGTGATGCTGGTCGTCGGCGTCATCGCCGGCTTCAGCTTCGACGCCTCCCTGGTGCAGATCGCCGGCGGCATCGTCCTGCTGCTGCTGTTCGGCTACGCCTTCTCCTGGGTCTTCGCCTTCGTTGGCCTCACCTCGTCCTCGCCGGAGGCGGCCCAGTCGCTGGGCTTCATCGTCATCTTCCCGCTCACCTTCGTCTCCTCCGCCTTCGTCCCGGTCGAGTCGATGCCCGGCGCCCTGCAGGCCTTCGCCGAAGTCAACCCCTTCACGATCGTCGTCGATGCGATGCGCCACCTCTTCCTCGGCGCCCCCGCCGGCAACTCCGTCTGGGGCGCCGTCGCCTGGTCACTCGGCATCGCCCTCGTCTTCGCCGTCCTCTCGGTGAATCACTACAAACTCGCCGTCACCCGCTGATCAGCGGGGCGAGCGGCGAGCAGGCCGCCTAGACTTCCTTCCGAGGGGCCATAGCTCAGCTGGCAGAGCGCCGCCTTTGCAAGGCGGAGGTCGCCGGTTCGATCCCGGCTGGCTCCACTCGAGTCGAGGTTCGCGCCTGGGCGGTTCCGCGCGGCCCCACTCCGGATTGGCTCCCCTTCCGGTACGCGGGGGTCCCCTTGCAGTTGCCGTAAATATCTCTGACAACTCAAGCATCCCGATCATTCAGACGAACCAATGTCTGTCAGATCACCGGGCACGTGAGTCGTGCTGGACAGAAAGGTTCAGATGAGCAACCGAACGAAGATCCTGCGCACGCTGCTCGTGCTCGGCATCCTCGCCTGCATTGCCGGGACCGGCGTCTTCTCGGCCTTCTCCAGTGAGACCGAAAGCTCCGCCAACGTCGTCACGGTCGGCACGGTGACGCTCTCTGACAACGACTCGGGCGCGGCTCTGTACAGCCTCGCCAATGCCAAGCCAGGGGACAGCCAGACCTCCTGCATCAAAGTCAGCTACACGGGCTCGCTCGACGCCTCGGTGAAGCTTTACACGCCGAGCACGATCGAAGCGCTCGGGTCCAGCGTCAACCTCAAAATCGAGCCGGGCACCCAGGCATCACCCAGCTTTCCCGGCTGCAGCGGTTTCAACGCGGATGCCGGTGGGCCGCTGTTCGAAGGCACGCTCGGCGCCTTCGCCGGCAGTCACGGCAGTTACGCGAACGGAATCGCCGACGATCCCGGCGCGGTCGCTACCAAATGGACGAGCGGCGACACGGTCGTCTACCGGGTGACAGCGACGCTGTCCGCCGGCACCCCGGACTCGGCGCAGGGAGAGAGCACCGGCAGCCATGCTCTGCGCTGGGAGGCTCAGAGCCAGTAGGTCGGCAAGCCATGTTCGGCTACACCGACCTATCAATCCCGCGCCAGCTCGCCGGCGGAGTGGGGTGGGGCGTGATGGCGGCAGCGGTCCTGCTGGCCCTCTCGATCGCCGCGCCGCTGGCCTTCGGCGCCCGCCCCTTCACCGTGCTGACCGGCAGCATGGAACCGGCGATCTCGGCCGGCGACGTCGTCGTCGAGGACCGGATCTCGCCACTGGAGGCGAGTCCTGGCGACGTCGTCACCTTCCGCGACCCGGGAGGCCAGGACCGCCTGATCACCCACCGCGTGCAGGCGATCCACCGCGACGGCGAGACGCTGCGGTTCGTCACCCAGGGCGACGCCAACAACGCCGACGAGCGCTGGACGATCCAGACCGACGGCGAGCTCGGCCGGGTCCTCTACATGGTCCCCTTGGTCGGACACGCCGCTGTTCTCATCCACACTCCGGCCGGGCTGCTCCTGATCCTCTTCTTGCCGCTGCTGCTGTGGGCGATCGAGGAGCTGATCCGCATCTGGCGTCCTCGCAGTGAGGGGGAGATCGGTGAGATCAGTTAGCTGGACGCGCGCCGCCCTTCTCACGTTGCTGGCGTCGACACTCGCGCTCGCCGGCATCGACGTCACCTTCGCGGCCCTGACCTCGCGGGCCGAGAGCGCGGGGAGCATCGTCACCGCTGCCAAAGACTTCCGGCCGCCGGCGGTGACAGTCGTCGTGACGGGCAAGGCCATCGGCGGCGCGACTGGCTTCGTCAAGCAGGGCGGCGCCTACCACGTCTACGCCAATGTCAACGCCGACACCGGCAAACCGGCGAGCGGGATCGCAACCGTGACGGCGAACGTGGCCAACCTCACCGCCGGCTCCACGGCGGTCACGCTCGCCGCTGGCTCCTACGTCGCTCCCGGCGGACCCTTCGGTTACCGCAGCGCCTCGCTCACCGCCGACCCGGTGCTGGCCGAGGGAAGTCGCGAAGTAACCGTCACCGCGACCGACAACGCGCTCAACGCCGCTGCGCTCGCGGGCTCGGCGAACGTCGACAACACCGCCCCCGCCGCCGCCGACGTGCAGACCACCAACACCGGGGCCAGCGGGCTGATTGAGCAGGGCGACACCCTGACCCTCAGCTTCAGCGAGCCGATCGATCCGCAGTCGATCCTCGCCGGCTGGAACGGCGCCGCGACGAACGTGGTGGTCCGTGTCAACGACAACGGCCTGCTGGGCCTGCCACTCGGCAACGACGCCGTGCAGATCTACAACACCGGCAACGTTACCCTGCTGCCGCTGGGGGCGGTCGACCTCGGCCGCGGCGACTACGTGGCCGGTGCGCTCGGCGGGACTATCCGCTTCGGTGCAAGCGGTACGCCCTCGACGATGTCGCTCAGCGGCAACTCCGTCACGGTCACGCTCGGCACCTACGCCACTCCGGGACTGTTCGAAGCATTCCGGACCACCGCGTCGGCGACGGGCACGATGTCCTGGGCCCCGGTCGCCACTCCGTACGATCGCGCCGGCAACATCGCGGCGACGACGGCGGCAACCGAGTCCGGCGGCGCCGACAAGGAGTTCTGAGCCGTTGCGGTTGAGGCCGGCTCGGCCGGCTCCCGTCAGCCGCCGCTGTCGTGCCTGCCCGAGCTACGCAGCCTCGGCGCCGCCCAGCCGACCAGTGCCCCCAGCGCGGCGGCGATCAATAGGGCGAAGATCAGCGGCATCTGGGCCGAGCCGAAGATGAAGTTGACCTCGACCTTCTGCGAATTCAGCGCCATGAAGATGAGGAGGACGACCGCCCCGGCGGCGAGAGCGCGGCGTTTCCAGTTCGGCTCCTTGCTCGGAGCCGCGGAGTGTCGTTGGCCCGGTGGGTTCGTCATCGCCCTTTGAGCCTAGGCGCTAGCCGGCCAAGCCGATCATCAGCTGCGAGTGGTCGTTGGGATCGACCTTGACCGGGACCTGGGCGCCGGGCTGGAGCTGACCGATGATCGCCGGGGAGACGACCTGGATGTGCGTCACTTGGGACTGGCTGCCGTTGACGTCGACCGTCATCTGGAACTGCAGCTCGGGCTGCATGTTCACCGTCTTGCCGGTGGCCTGCATCTGCACGATCGTCGCAGTGCCGTCGACGCCTTCGTTGGCCAGCTTCTCGGCCAGGGCCTGATCGGTCTGGACCTGCTGCACGGCCTGGTTGGCCTGGGCGAGGCCGTCCTTCATCATCTGGAAGCTGCCGCCCTGTTCCTTCTTCATCTGCTTGCCGGCCTTGCTCAGGTCCCTCATGTCCTTGAACATGCCCATCTCGGTGATCTCCTTCGGTCTTGGGGCCCCTGTCGCTTCCCCGGTTGTCCGCACGAACATAACCGCTCACCGCTGAGCCGGGTGTAAATTCTCGCCGTGTTCGCCGTCGGCCTACTGCTCCTCGCCTTCGGTCTCGTCGGTGCCTTCTTCGCGGTCGTGCCGCCGATCGAGGCGGTGCGGCCGGGGGCGATCGGAGTGGCCCTCGGCTGCGGTCTCAGCGGCCTGCTCCTCGTCTACCTCGACGCGCCGAGCAGGCGTCAGGAGCCACCGCCGGGAACGGTGCGAGGGAGGGCGACCATCCTCGAAGCCCGCGGGACGCCCGGCGCCGTCGCCGGCTACCAGATGATCGAGCTGACGCTTGAGGTCTGGCCCAAGGAGGGTGGTGTCCCCTTCCAGGTCAAGCGCAAGTTCTCGGCTGGGCGGCTGGGCCGGATCGAGCAGGGGCACAAGCTCGACGTCGTCTACGACCCGGCCAACCCGGAGCGACTGGAACTGGCTTGAGCCGACCGGGTGCTCCCGGGCGGCCGAGCACCTAGCGGACGCGCAGCTCCTGGACGCGGTTCGGGAAGACCTTGACCACGTGGACTTTGAGGTTGCGGTTGGTCACCGACGCTTCGCAGGGAGCGCCGTTGCGGGGGGCACTCTCGATCCGCACCGCGACCTTCACCGGCGTGCCGACCGGCACCATCGGGCGCAGCTCTGACGGGAGCGCGAAGCGGACCCGCCGCCATTTGTTGACGTTGACCGAGATCTCGCCGAGGCCGGCGCTGGCCGGCTTGCCGTCGAGCTCGTAGAGCAGGGTCGCGGTGACCGTCAGCCGCGACGGCACGCCGGTCGAGAGCCGCACCCGCACCCCCGGCAGTACTTTGCCGGGGCGACGTTTGGGGACGAAGGTCGAGGCCTTGGCTTTGACGCTGGGGCAGATGTTGGTGGCGACGACGACCGGGTGCGTTACCCGGGCGATGCTGGAGCCATTGCAGTAAGCGGTCTGGCCGGGAAAGACGATCGAGACCGAACAACCCTCGTTGTCGGTGGTGGTCAGCGTCACCTGGTAAGTGCCGGGTTTCGCGTAGGTGTGCTGCGGTTTGGCGCCGCCGCTGGTGACGACGGTTCCGTCGCCGAAGTTCCATTCGTAGCGTGCGACCGAGCCGCCGTCGGTGTCGGCCGAAGCGCTGGCGTCGAAAGAGGCCGCCTGCTGGGGTTTGGCTGGCGCCGGGGTCGAGGAGAAGGCTGCCCGCGGCGGCTGGTTTGGGACGATCGCCAGCGCTTCGACGAAGGAAGCGTTAAGCGGGAACGCCGCCTCCAGGGTGTCGCTGGTGGTGGCAATCGGCGTCATCAGCCCGACGAAGTTGCTCATTTCGAAGTGCTGGGTGGTCATGTAGGCGTGGCTGCCGTCCGGCAGGAATGCCACGTCGGGGAAAGAGTCCTGGTTCGCGTTCGTGATCGGAGCGCCGGCGACACCCGCTACCAGGTCGACCGGGGTCGCCTCTGAAAAGCCGACCGCGTAGGCCTTGGCGCTGTTGGGCGCGATCGCCAATTCGACCCCGGGCACGTTCGGGATCGAGCCGACGACGGTGTTCGTCGCGAGGTTGATCTGCACCAGTTTTTCTTCGCTGGGGACAAGCACGTAGGCGCTGGTCCCATCGGGCGTCACCGCCACGGCGCTCGGGAAGGGTCCGACCGGGATCGCTGCGCCGACGGCGTTGGTCGCGACGTCGATCGGGAAGACGGCGTCGTCATTACTGCTGACGACGTAGACGGTGCGGCTGTCTGGGGTGACCGCGATCCCAAACAGATTGTCCCCGATCGGGATTTTCGCCACCACCGCGTTGGTCGCCAGATCGATCTTCGAGACGAAGTCGCTGGAGAAGCTGCTGGCGACGTAGGCGAAGCGCCCGTCGGGGGTGATTGCGATCGAGCGGGGGGACTGATCGACCGGGATCGACGGCTTGGCTTTGTTGGTGGCGACGTCGATCGGCACCACTCCCGTGGGGAAGTTGCTGTTGATGACATAGGCGGTCTTGCCGTCGGGGGCGATCGCGACGTCCGGCGGTGCGCCCTCACTGGCCATGCTGACCGTGACCTGGTTCGCGGGGTTAGCGGTTTGGGTCGAGAGCTCGACCGGGGCGGCGAGCATGCCCACGCCGCCGGCGCTGCCGGTGAAGTAGGCGACTCGGGCCGAGGCCAGTGCCGGCAGCACCAGCAGCGCTACAGCGGCAAGTGCGAGCGTGCAGATTGAGAAGCGCCGCCGGTCCATAGACCTCCGATCCTCGCAGATCCGTCCAGGCGCTGCACGGGATTCAGGCGATCAAGGACTCCGCGCGCACAGCTTCCGGCAGGTTCTGATCGGCGTGATAGCTGCTCCTGACCAGCGGCCCCGCGGCGACTGACTCGAAGCCGAGCTCATAAGCGGCTTTCTCCAGCGCCGCGAACTCGTCCGGGTGCCAGTAGCGGACCACCGGCAGGTGATTCTCGGTTGGCCGCAAGTACTGGCCGACGGTCAGCACTTGGACACGGTGCTCGCGCAGCAGCCCGAAGGTCTCGACCATCTCCTCGAAGGACTCGCCCAGTCCCACCATTAGCCCCGACTTGGTGACGACGCGGTCGCCGCCCATCTCCTTGGCCAGGCGCAGCACTCGGGCCGAGCGGGCGAACTGGGAGCCGCGGCGGGCCACCGGGTAGAGCCGAGGCACCGTCTCGACATTGTGGTTGAAGACGTCGGGGCGCTCGTGAATCACCTTCGCCAGCGGCATCTCCTGGCCGCGGAAGTCGGGGGTGAGGATCTCGACCTTGCACTCGGGTGCCAGCATCCGGATCGAGCGGATCACGCCGACGAAGGCGCTCGCCCCGTAGTCGGGCAGGTCGTCGCGGTCGACCGAGGTGACGACGGCGTGGCGCAGGCCCATCTTCTTCACCTGGTTGGCGACCCGCAGCGGCTCCAGCGGGTCGTTCCAGGTCGGCACCCCGGTCTGCACGTTGCAGAAGCCGCAGCGGCGGGTGCAGACGTCGCCGAGGATCATGAAGGTGGCGGTGCCGCGCTCCCAGCACTCGCCGACGTTGGGGCAGTTGGCCTCCTCGCAGACGGTGTGCAGGTTGTCGGAGCCGATCGTCGCCTTGAGGCGGCGGTAGTTGGGCCCACCCGGCGCCGGCACCTTCAGCCACGGCGGCTTGCGGGCGCGGCGGAAGGGGACGGTGCCGTCGGCCTCGGCGGCGGTGCCGCCGGGCTTGGCGCGGGAGCGGGTGACGTGAACGCGCTCGCTCGGCGCCGGCGTCTGCTCGATCGTCTCGCTCATCGGGTCCGACCGAGCGTAGCGGGCGTGGGATCGCCGCCGGCGGGCGCGATCCCGAGAACGACTGGCTCGGTGGCGACCGGCGTCCTCTCGTAGATCTCGCCGAAGCGGGCGGCGACGGTGGCGGCGAAGGCTGCGAGGTCCTGCTCGGCCCCCAGCTCGCGGCTCAGCGAGGTGACCCGGCAGCCCTCGATCCCGCACGGGACGATCCACTCGAACGGCTGCAAATCGTTGCTGACATTGACGGCCAGCCCGTGCGTCGTTACCCCGCGGCTCACGTGCACCCCGATCGAGCCGATCTTGCGCTCGCCGACCCAGACCCCGGTCTGGCCCTCGATCAGGCCCGCCTGCACGCCGTGCTCGGCGAGCGACTCGATCATCACCCGCTCGAGACGGCGCACGTACTCGTGGACGTCGTCGCCGTAGGGGTGCAGGGAGACGATCGGGTAGGCGACCAGTTGGCCGGGCCCGTGGTAGGTGACGCGGCCGCCGCGATCGGTGTCGCGCACCTCGATCCCCTGCGCTTCGTACCACTCGACTCCCATCGGCAGCTCCTCGGCGGTCGAGCGCCGGCCGCGGGTGTAGACCGGGGGGTGCTCGAGCAGCAGCAGGACGTCGGGAATCTCTCCCCGCTGGCGCTTTTCGGCGAGCCGGCGCTGCGCCTCGCGCGCCTCCTCGTAAGGCACGATGCCGCGGCGGACGACCAGGATCTCGGTGCTCATCCTTGAAATCGTCGCATGGGGCGCCCGTATGCTTGGCCTCCCGCCGATGGTTCAGTCAAAAGTTCTACGACCCGAGTGGCTCCCCGCCGTGGCGCTCAGCTCCGCCTTGGCGGTCGTGATGCTGCTCTGGAGCCCTCCCGTCGGCGACCTCGCCGCCCAGGTCTTCCGCACCGAGCTGTTCCAGCGGGCGGGCCTGGAGATCTGGAACGGCAGCTGGTACGGCGGCCACTACACCCTCACCTACAGCGTGCTCTTTCCGCCGCTGGCGGCGATGCTGGGGCCGCAGGTGGTGGGGACGCTCGCGGTTGTCTCCTCCGCCTACCTCTTCGACCGCCTGGTCCGCGACCGCTGGGGGGTCGAGGCGCGCTGGGCGACCCTCTGGTTCGCTGCCGGCGTGGTGACGCTGCTCGCCGACGGCCAGCTCACCTTCGCGCTCGGGGTCGCCTTCGGGCTGGCCTCGCTGCGCTGCCTGCAGCTCGGCCGCTCGGCGCTCGCCGCGCTGGCCGCGGCCGCCTGCGCGCTCGGCAGCCCGGTCGCCGCCGTCTTCCTCGCCGGGGTGGTGTTGGCCGGGGCACTGGAACGGGGGCGGCGGGTCAGCCGTGCCGCCCTCGTCGTCGCCGGCCTCGCCCTCTTCCTCACTCTGGCGCCGAATCTCGCCTTCCCCGAGCCTGGCCAGTTCCCCTTCGTCTTCTCCTCCTTCATCGCGATCCCGCTCTGGTGCGCCGGCGCCCTCTACATCACTCGCGAGCTGGGCGAGGAGGAGCGACAGCTGCGCCGTGTCGTCGTCGGCTACCTGTTGGCCGCGACGGGGATCTGGCTGATCCCCAACGCGCTCGGCGGTAACACCGTCCGCCTCGGTGCCCTCTTCGGCGGCCCCGTCCTCGCCGCCGTGGTGCTGTCGCGGCGACCACGGGTTCCCGTCTGGTTCCTGGCCCTGGTGTTGGTCGGCAGCCTCTACTGGCAGCTGACCGCGAGCGTCACCCAGATCGCCCGCAGCGTCGGCGACCCGGCGACCAGCTCCGCCTTCTTCGAGCCGGCGACTCGCTGGCTGCGCGCCCATGACGGTGCCGGCCTGCGGATCGAGGTGCCGCCGACCGCCAACCACTGGGAGTCGGCCTACCTGGCGCCCGATTTCGAGTTGGCGCGTGGCTGGTTGCGCCAGCTCGACACCACCCGCGAGGACATCTTCTACGACGACGACAAGCTCACCCCCACCGCTTACGGCGGCTGGCTGCGCGACAACGCGATCTCCTACGTGGCGCTGCCCAATGCGCCGCTCGACTACTCCTCGGCGGCCGAGCGGCGGCTGATCCTCCGCGAGCCCTCCTATCTGGAGCTGCGCTGGCAGTCGCCGCACTGGCGCATCTACGAGGTCCGCGACCCGAAGCCCCTGCTTGAGCCGCTCGGCGTCGGCGCGGCCGAGATCCGCCGGGTCGGCCGCCAGGGCTTCGCCCTCGACGTCTCCCGTCCCGGCGACTTCCTCGTCCGCGTCAACTTCACCCCCTACTGGACGATCTCCCGCGGCCAGGGTTGCATCATGCGCCGCGGCGACTGGACCCTCGCCCGCGCCGCCCGCCCCGGCGTCCTCCGGATCAATGCCGACTTCTCGCTGGGCAGCGCTTGGGACGCGGTCACCGGCGCCCGGAAGACCTGCTGAAGCGGGACTAAGACTGGTCTGGCGCCGAACCAGGCACGGTCAGGCGTTTCCGCTCCCCCGGGGAGGTTCCACCACTCGCGCTTCCTCGCCGGCTTGAAAGACGGCCTCTTTGATCGCCTCCGCCTGGGTCGGTGCAACCTCTTTCACTTTGTCCGTCACCGCCTGGAGCTTCTGGTTGGCGACATTGGCCTCATGCTGAGCAACGGCCGCGTGCCTTGCCTCGGCGGTGGCATTCGAGCTCTGATCAGTGCTCACCTTGATCCCCAGGTAGGCGCCGATCACCGCCGAGATGACGCCGAAGGCCGAGGAGGAGATCGCAACGGTCGAGCTCTCTTCGGCATCACCGAGTTGCGTCAGGGTGAACGCTGCCAGACCCGCCACCGCCCCGACCCCGGTGACGACCGCGATCAAGCCGGCGATTGCTTTGATGCTGCTGAGATCGCCCGTGTGGCCGAAGCTTTGACTGTCGCCGTTATTCCCCATCGAGCCGATCGCCAGGCCGATCACCAAGACCACGCCGGCGCCGAGCAGCACGCCACCGAGCGGCTTCAGGCTGACACCGAGCAGCGAGGCGTCCGGATCGTCGAGGGCGAAGACCAGTATTGCCCCGAGGAGCGTTACCACGCAGCCGACTCCCACCCAGCTCCTATTGCTCATCGCCGCTCCCCGTTCTGCGCCTCAGGCATAGGTCGCGAGCCTCACTCGCTCGAAGGCAAGCACGTCGTTGGGAGCGTTGCCGGCGGTGTGCGCCACCACCGTCACCTTGGCTGCCTCGACGCCTCGCTCCAGCAGGCGCCGGATCGCCTCGGTAACGGTGAGGATCCGCAGCGCCGGCTCCAACTGGTGGGCAGGGCGCAGGTCGAAGGCATCGCGCTCCGAGGGGATGTCGCAATGTCCGATGTCGCCGAAGCAGCCCCCGTGTCCGAGGATGAAGAAAGAGCCGACGTAGGCACGGTGCGTGGAGTCGGCGTCGCGACCGACCCCGCGGGGGTCCATGAAGACCATCGCCTCGAAGGACGGGCCGGAGTGGTCGAGCCCGTAGAAGAGTAGGTCAGTCCGCTCGAACAGATGATCCGCGGGTGGCAGCTCGATCGGCTTGCTGGTGAATTTCTCAACCATTGCCGGGGCCTTTCGCGGCGGCGGTGGCCGCCGCGTAGTCGTAGCCGAGCTGGGACACCTCGAGCGTGTCCCGCACCGTCATCGGGAACGGCGCCAGCGCTCGGCCGAGCAAAGGCGTCGGCACCCCGGCGCCAGGATGGCGCAGCTGCCAGAGGTACCAAAGGCGATCGATCATGCAGTGGTGCGCCCAGAAGAGGGGGTCGTACGCGGAGCTGGTGATTTCCCCCATCGTGCCCCCCGTCCAGACATGAATCCCGTCGTGAATGCTCTCCAGCTGGGTCTGGAAGGTGAAGAAGTCTCGGTTTTTCAGCACCGCCTCGACATCGTCGGCGGAAGGAAGCCCGGCCGGTGAGCCCGGGGTGCGGATGGTCCGAGCCTGGCTTGGCCTGCCCCGACCCGACTGCTGGATCGGCGAGTCGAAGAGGGGATTTTTCCTACCGTTCGCTTTGCGCGTGGCGTAGGCACTCGGGATGCCCTCGGCGTGGTTGGTCCAGTCCCACCAGGGAAGGGTGACGCCGGGGACGCGGTCCTGGAGCGCCTTCTCGAAGAGATAGAGGTAGGCCCGGTGCCAGGGAAGGAAGAGCTCGCGGTGATGGACACAGGAGATCGGCAGCGGCAACCCGTGAATTCCCGCCCAGTACTGATAGCCGCGCTCATCTCCGATCGTCTGGGCCTCGGCGATCGCGCGTCGAAAGTCCGCCAGCTGACCGGCGGTCATTCGCCTGGCACTGCGGCGATGGCGGAGCGCCTGCGGTGCAAGCGAGGGGGCCGGAGGGGAGGCGGAACTCACCTGAATCTCCTCGGGCCGCCGGTCTCTCGCCGCTTTCGAGCTCGCCGGCGCCCCGCCCGTTCGCGCAGCTTCACCCCCGCGATTCCCCCACTGGCAACCGCGATCGGTGCCAAGCTCAGGGCCGTCTCCTCGATTGGAATTCCAACGATGTGCGCCAGCATCGGCGCACCATTTCAGACGGATTGCGATTACACAAGAGTTTTCAAGGAAATGGTGATGTTAGGTTCGCTTTTGTGCGGAAGCTCGTCTTCATCCTGTTTTTGGTCATGCTGCTCGCGGGCGCCGAGGGGAGCGCTTCTGCCGCTGGTGGCTGTCCCGGCTTTCGGGTCCTGCACGACGACCGGATCGGGGCGGCGGAATTGCCGGCGGGGAACTACACGATTGCGGTCGGGCGCTCCTCAGAGCTCAGCTGTTTCTCGGCATCGAAACTCTTCACCAGGTTCCTCTCCGACTACGACGGGGTACTGCCGGGAGGCTGGAGCGTGGTTGCGCAGGGCAGCGGCAAGGCCTCCTTCAGGAAAGGTGGCGTGCTCGGCTTCTCGGTCGCCAAGGGCGGCAAGGAAGGAGGGGAAGAAAGCTTCCTCGGCGCCCTCTGCTCCGGCACCTTCACCGTCAACAGCAATGCCCAGGTCGGGCCACTGACCTTCCGCAAGGGCGGCTACCTGCTCTACCTGCCGCCGCTCTCGGCGCTCAGCTGCAACCGCGCCTCGGTCCTCTTCACCCGCTTCCTCGGCGCCGGTGGCACGTTGCCCTCACCCTGGAAGGTCACCGCCCAGACGGCGACCTTCTACAAGTCGGCCCATCCGCAGCGCTCGGCCTTCCGCGTCGAGCCGCTCGCCGGCGCTTCGAGCTAGAGAGCCAGCGAAAGCGGCTCTTCGAGCAGCGCCCGGATCCGCGCCAGGAACTCGGCGCCGTCGGCGCCGTAGAGGATGCGGTGGTCGCAGGCGAGGGTGACGTTCATCAAATGAGCCGGGACGATCTCGCCGTCGCGCACGGCCGGCCGTTCCTTGATCGCGCCGACGGCGAGGATCCCCGCCTGCGGCGCGTTGATTACGGCGGCGAAGGCGTCGATCCCGTACATCCCCAGGTTGGAGACGGTGAAGGTGCCGCCCGACAGCTCCGGCGGCGTGATCTGCCCGTCGCGAACTTTTGCGGCAAGCGCCCGCGACTCGGTTGCGATCTGCCGCAGCCCCTTGCGGTCGGCATCGAAGACGGTGGGGACGACCAGCGCGTCCTGGCCGGCCACCGCGATCCCGACGTTGACCCGCGAGTAGAGCTCAAAGCGCCCGTCCCGGTAGGCCCCGTTCGCCCGCGGGAACTCCCGCAACGCCAGCGCGCAAGCCTTCACGACCATGTCGTTGAAAGAGGGCACCACGTCGCCGTCTTTGGCCTCTGCCTTGACCGCCGCCCGCGCCTCAACGACCCGACTCATGTCGATCTCGGCTTCGAGGTAGAAGTGCGGCGCCGTCGCCTTTGACTCCGCCATCCTGCGGGCGATGGTCGATTGGAGCTTCGAGAGATCTTCGTAAGCGACCTGACCCTTGGCGGTCTCTGGACTCGGCGCCTCTCCCGCGGGTGGCGCCGAGGGTGAGCTCCCTCGCGGGTGAGCGAGGGAGTCATCCTCGGTGACAGGACCCGCGGGCCTGGCGCCCGGCCCGTTCTCCGCGCCGCGGGTGACCCCCGCCCCCGCGTCACCCCCGGAAGCAGCGGCCTTGACGTCCTTCTTGACGATGCGACCCCCAGGGCCGGAGCCTTCAATAGCTGCGAGGTCGATGCCCTTCTCCTCAGCCAGCCGCCGTGCGACCGGCGACGCCTTGACCCGCTCCCCAGCTTCCGCTTGAGCCGGCGGAGCTTGAGCTCCAGCTTGTGCCGCTGGGCCTTGAGCTGCAGCCTCAGCTTCTGACGACTCGCCGTCGGTGCTTGCTCCATCGCTTGGGGCTTCGGCAGTCTCCGCCGCAGCTTCCGCGGGTGGCGCCGAGGGTGAGCTCCCTCGCGGGTGAGCGAGGGAGTCATCCTCGGTGACAGGACCCGCGGTCGTGCGATCTGAGCCCTCAGCCGAATCCCCAACCCTCGCGATCACCGTCCCGATAGGAAGCGTCTCCCCCTCCTGCGCCACGATCTCCGTCAACGTCCCCTCCACATCAGCCTCATAAGCCATGTTCGCCTTATCCGTCTCGATTTCCACGATCTCGTCGCCGATCGCGATCTCGTCCCCGATCTGCTTCAGCCACTTCAAGACGGTCCCCTCCTCCATCGAGTCCGACAGCCGCGGCATCACGATCTCGGCCATCAGAGCGAGCCTTCCAGGGCGGCCAGCGCCGCCTTGACGACATGCTCGGAGTGGGGGATTGCCGCCTGCTCCAGGCGCTTCGAGTAAGGCATGTGGACGTCGGCGCCGGTCACCCGCTGCACCGGCGCGTCGAGGTGGTCGAAGGCCTGCTCGGTGATCAGCGTCGCCAGGTTGGCGCCGACGCCGCCGTGGGGCCAGCCCTCCTCGACGATCACCACCCGGTTCGTCTTCCGCACCGAGGCGAGGATCGTGTCGAGGTCGAGCGGGCGCAGCGTCCGTGGATCGATCACCTCGGCCCCGACCCCGTGATCGTCCGCCAGCGCCGCCGCCGCGTCGTTCGCCACCTGGGCCATCTTGAGGATGCCGATGATCGTCACGTCGTCACCCTCGCGCCGCACCGCCGCTTCGCCGAAGCGCAGCACCTCGTCCTCGCCGTCGGGCACCTCGCCGCGCGTTCCGTAGAGGCTCTCGTGCTCGATGAAGACGACCGGGTTGTCGTCGCGGATCGCCGCCTTCAGCAGCGCCTTGCCGTCGGCCGGGGTAGAGGGGCAGGCGACCAGCAGCCCCGGCACCTGCAGGAAGAGGGCCTCGAAGCTGTGCGAGTGGGTGGGGCCGAGCTGGTGGCCGCCGCCGCCCGGCATCCGGATCACCATCGGAACCTTCGCCTGGCCGTTGAACATGTAGGGGATCGCGGCGGCGTGGTTGATGATCTGGTCCATTGCCAGCAGCGCGAAGTTGACCGTCATCAGCTCGACGATCGGTCGCAGCCCGCCCATCGCCGCGCCGACGCCGGTGCCGACGATCGTGTTCTCGGAGATCGGCGTGTCGCGGACGCGCCGTTCGCCGAACTCTTCCAGCAGCCCCTCGGTCACCTTGAAGGCGCCCTGGAAGACGCTGACGTCCTCGCCCATCACGAAGACCGCCTCGTCGCGCCGCATCTCCTCTGCCATCGCGTCGCGCAGCGCCTCTCGCATCCGCAGCTCCGCCATCAGTCGCCACCTTCGGGTGGAGCGTTGATCTCTCGCTCGGCCGCGACCCGCGGCTCGATCCCCTCCTGGGCGTCGCCGTGGATCGCCGGGTTGGGCCGCTCCCCCTCGCGCTCGTCGGGCTGGTCGGCGTAAGCGGCGCCGGCCTCGGCCAGCTCGCGGGCGGAGTCGGGCATCGTGCTCTCGCGCTCGCCGCGGTGCGGCTCGGGGCTGCGCTCGTCAACCGCGTACCAGCCCTCCGGGTCGGTCACCGCGTAGAGGTTTTCGTAGAGCGTGTCCAGGGGTGGCTCGGGCGAGGCCTCGGCGAACTCGACCGCCGCCAGCACCTCGCGCTCGGCTGCCTCGCGGGCCTGCTGCACCTCGCGCTCGCCCAGCACGTCGGCCTCGACGCAGCGCCGCGCGAAGGTCTCGATAGGGTCCTTCTCGCGCCACTCCTCGACCTCCTCGCGCTCGCGGTAGACCTCGGGATCGGCGGCGGAGTGACCGCGGTAGCGGTAGGTGAAGGCCTCGATCAGGGTCGGCCGCCGCTCCTCGCGGGCGGTCTCGATCCCCTTGGCCACCTCCTCGCGGACCTCGGTCACGTCCATGCCGTCGATCCGCCGGCCGGGGATGCCGTAGCCCTCCGCCTTCTTGGAGAGATCGATCTGGGCCGAATGGCGCTCGACCGCGGTGCCCATCCCGTAGAGGTTGTTCTCGACCAGGAACAGGATCGGCAGGCTCCACAGCGCCGCCAGGTTCATCGTCTCGCCGAAGTTGCCGGTGTTGGAAGCACCGTCGCCGAACATGCAGACGGTGACCGCGTCTTCGCCCCGGTAGTCGGCGGCGAGCCCCAGGCCGGCGGCCAGCGGCAGGTTGCCGCCGACGATCCCGTAGCCACCCATGAAGCGCCGCTCGCGGTCGAAGATGTGCATCGAGCCGCCGCGGCCGCCGCTGGTGCCGTCGACGCGGCCGAACAGCTCCGCCATCACCCGCTTCGGCTCGGTGCCGCGGGCGATCGCGTGGCCGTGGGTGCGGTAGGTGCCGATCAGGTAATCCTCCTCGCGCATCACCGAGGTGGTGCCGACGATCGTCGCCTCCTCGCCGATCGCCAGGTGCAGGAAGCCGCCGGCTTTGGCTCGCTGGTACTGGCGCCCTGCCTCCTCCTCGAAGCGGCGGATCAGGGCCATGCGCGCGAGCAGCTCGTAACAGGTGGCGGCATCGGGCAGATCGGCCATCGATCCCACCTTAGCGATGCGAGTTGCCCGTTTCGCGGGTCGGTCTGAACGCAGTTGCCTCCGGTATGCGGAGGGAAATGCGTTCGAGTCAGGCGGCGGCGGCCTCGACGCCTTCCTCGAGCCGGTCGTCACCCCAGAACACCTCGCCGTCGACGACCAGCGCCGGCACGCCTTCGACGCCGATGTCTCCGGCGCGGTCGGTCGCCTCGCGCAGGGCGTTCTTGACGATGTCCGTTTCGACTGCTTTCAGTAGCGCCCGCGGGTGCAGCTCGCAGGCGGCGCCGGCGATCATCACGTTGTCGGGATCCGTCAGGTCGCGGCCGGCGGCGAAGGCTTGGCGGAAGGCGGCGAGGGAGAAGGAGACGGTGCGGCCGGTCTGCTTGGCGAAGGTCGCGACGCGCATCGCCGTAATCGAGTTGCCCGGCCACGGATCAGGCCAGGCGATCGGGGCCAGGCCGTAGGCGGAGGCGCGCCGCTCCACCTCGGCCATCCCCTCGGCTCGGGCCGGCGTCTGGGACCAGGAGCCACGGTCGAAGCGCTTGAACAGCCCGCCGAGCAGGATCGGCTGCCACTCCGGCTGCTGTAGCCCCGCCTCGGTGAACAGCCCGCTGATCCGCTCCGCACTCAGGTACGCGTAGGGGGAACCGAGGTCAAAGTAAAAAGTGGCTCGCTCGTTCATTGCGACCGGGGAATGGAGCAGTACGTGCGTAGGCGAGCGAAAACCAAGCAGGTCGGTGGACGCAGGGAGGGGGACGAAGCGAGCGTAGGCACCTACGCGAGCAAGGCGCCCGACCGAGGACGCCGAGATGCGCCGGTTTGCAGCCGCCTACGCATGTACTGCCCAGCCGTCGACTGCTCGGGCGGCGTCCAGCACGGCCTCGGAGACGGTCGGGTGCGGATGGACGATCCGCGAGAGCTCCTGGTAGCCGCCCTCCAGTGCCATCGTCGCGACCAGCTCGGCGATCATGTCGCAGGCGCGGTTGCCGACGATGTGGGCGCCGAGGATCTCGCCGTACTTGGCGTCGACGACGAGCTTGACGAGGCCGTCTTTGTCGTCGTAGACGGTGCCGGCGCCCTCGCCGGCGATTTTCTGCTTGCCGACCTTGACCTCGTGGCCGGCCTCCTTCGCCGCCGCCTCGGTGAGGCCGACGCTGGCGACCTGCGGGTGGCAGAAGGTGGCGCCGACCATCAAGTCCTGGTCGACCGGGTGGGTCTCGACGCCGGCCGCTTTCTCGGCCGCGACGACGCCCTCCTCGCCGGCCTTGTGGGCGAGCGCCTTGCGGTTGACGAGGTCGCCGATCGCGTAGACCTTCGGGTTGGTCGTCTGCTGGTAGCCGTCGACCTTGACTTTGTCGTTCTCCTCGAGCTCGACCCCGGCCTCGGCCAGCCCCAGCCCCTCGGTGTCGGGCCCGCGGCCGCCGGCGATGCAGAGGTAGTCGACCTCGGCCGACTTGTCCCCGTAGGTGAACTTGACCGAACCCTCGCCGGCCTCGACGTTCTCCACCGGGGCGCCGGTCGAGATCTCGATCCCCTGCTTCTTGAAGGCGCGTTCGACGACCTTGGCCATGTCCTTGTCCTCGGCGGGGAGGATCTGGGGCAGCATCTCGATCAGGATCACCTCGGTGCCGAAGCGGGCGTAGGCGGAGGCGATCTCCGCCCCAGACGCACCGGCGCCGACCACAGCGATCTTCTTCGGCAGCTCCGGCAGTGACCAGGCGCCCCAGGTGTCGACGACGCGGCCGCCAAACTCGACCCCGGGGATCGGCAGCGCCACCGAGCCGGTGGCGAGGATCGTGGTGCCGGCCTCGTAGACCTTGTCGCCGACCTTGACGTTGCCGTCGGCGGTGAGCGAGGCGTCGCCCTCGATCATCGTCACCTTGTTCTTGTCCCAGAGCATCTTGACGCCGCCAGAGAGCGATTCCGATACCGACGCGCGGCGCTTGCCAACCGCCTCCCAGTCGAGCGAGACGTCCTTGGCGACGACGCCGAGCTCGGCGCTGCCCTTGGCCTCGGTGTAGATCTCGGCCGTGCGCAGGATCGTCTTCGCCGGGATGCAGGCGTAGTTGAGGCAGCGGCCGCCGGCTTTGTCGCGCTCGACGACCGCCGTCTTGCGCCCCAGCTGGGCCGAACGGATGGCGGCCACGTAGCCGCCGGGGCCGCCGCCGATGACGATCGTGTCGAAGGATTCCGCCACTGGGCCGGAGCCTATAGAACCCGGGTGTTCAGTCAGGGCGCTGCGGCATCTGGATCCGCGCCATCGCCTTGACCATGAAGTAGAAGAAGCTGCCGGAGACCGCGAGCAGGGCGAGGGTGACCGTGATCTGGGGGATCGTCGAGGCCTGCACGGCCAGCCCGAAGATGGCGCTGAAGATCAGGAAGACGAGCACCAGCTGGAAACCGAGCACGGCCCAGTAGCGGGCGTGCCACATCCCCCAGGACATCATCCCGAGCAGGACCGCCGGCGCCACCACCTGCGGCAGTTTCGGTTTTTCGCCGTTGGCCTCGACCCCGGCCAGGTAGCCGACGACGATCGAGAGTGCGACCAGCCCGGCGACGACGGCGCCGATCGTCACCACCAACGGCCGCTCGCCATCGGCCAGCGGCTCCAGCTCTTCGCGGGCGGCCTGGTTGCGCTCCTCGGCCTTGGCGTAGCCGCGTGCCATCGGGCTGCCGCCGCGCTGCTTGCGCTTCTGCGGCCGCTCAGCCACCGGGCGCCACACCCTTGCCGTGAGCGGGCTCGCCCAGCAGACGATCCTGCTCGTTCTCGCCGTCGGCGAGGCTGAAGGCGCCGCGTAGCTTCTCGGCGACCGCGGCCGGTTCGGCGGCGTCGCGGATCGCCCGTACCACGCACATCCGCCGCGCCCCGGCCCGCACCACCTCGGCCGCGTTGCCGGGATCGATGCCGCCGATCGCGAAGAAGGGACGGGTCGCGTTGGCGGCCGCATGGGAGACCAGCTCGAGGCCGACCCCCGGCCGGCCCTGTTTCGTCGGCGTCTCCCAAATCGGCCCTACGCTCATGTAGTCGATCGCGCGTCCGCCGCCGTCCGCCTGTTGCTCCTCGGAGTGGGTCGAGAGGCCGATGATCGCGTCCGGCCCGAGCAGCTCGCGCGCCTGCTCGACCGAGGCGTCGTCCTGGCCGACGTGGACGCCGTCGGCGTCGCAGGTGCGGGCCAGGTCGGGGTCGTCGTTGACGATGAAGAGGGCGCTGTAGGTGTCGCAGAGGCGCCGGAAGGTCGCCGCCGAGCGCTCGATCGTCGCCCGGTCGAGCTCCTTCTCACGCAGCTGGACGATGTCGACGCCGCCGCTCAGTGCCGCCCGCAGCAGCGCTTCGGGATCCTCGCCACCGGGGCGGGCGTCGCAGACGAAGTAGAGGCGGGCGGTGCGCAGGCGCTCGCGGCGCAGCGGCCCGAGCGCCTCCGGGGGAGCAAGGCTCATACCTCGATTATGAACTGGTCTTGTCAGGCTCTCGGCTTGGCCCCTCCGCAAGAGGGGTAGCATCGGGGGAGAAACGGGAGCCCGCGAGGGCTGAGAGGGTGGCATCGAGGTCACCGACCGTCTGGACCTGATCCGGGTAATGCCGGCGGAGGCAAAGAGCTTGAGCGAGAAGCGAAGTTACGACGCGGTATTCGTCGGGGGCGGCATCGTCGGCCTCTGCTGCGCCTGGCGTGCCTCACGGCGCGGCGCCCGGGTGGTCGTTCTCGACGCCGCCCAGCCCCCTGCTGGGGCGACGCGGGTCGCCGCCGGGATGCTGGCGCCGGTCGGCGAGTTGGCCTTCGGCGAGCCGCGGCTGCTGGAGATGACCCTCGCCGCCGCCCGGCTCTATCCGGACTTCGTCGCCGAGCTGGAGGCGGCGAGCGGGATGAGCACCGGCTACCAGCGCCTCGGCGCGATCCACGTCGCCCTCGATCGCGACGAGGCGGCGGAGCTGCGTCGTGTCCACGAGTTGCAGCGCTCGCTCGGTCTCGAGGCGGAGTGGCTGCCGCCGCGCCGCTGCCGCGAGCTCGAGCCCGGCCTCACCCCGTCCTTCAACGGCGGCGTCCACGCTCCCGGCGAGGCCGCCGTCGACCCGCGGGCGCTGAGCGCGGCGCTGCTGACGGCACTGGCCGCCGAAGGCGTTGAGGTGCGCGCAGGGGCCGAGGTCGTTGCCGGGATCTTCGAGGGGGAGGGAGCTGGTGGCGAGGACGAGCGCCCCGGCGCCCCGGGCCGGCTTCGCGGCGTTCGCACGGCCGCGGGCGACGAGCTGCGGGCCGAGTCCATTGTGCTCGCCGCGGGCGCCTGGTCGGGCCGAGCCGAGTGGCTGCCGGAGGAGGCGCGGCCACCGGTGCGGCCGGTCAAGGGCCAGGTGCTGGAGCTGCGCTCGCGCGACGGCGTCGCGCCCTGCGAGCGCATCGTCGCCTCCGAGCGCGTCTACTTGGTGCCGCGCCCCGATGGCCGCCTGATTGCCGGGGCTACCAGCGAAGAGCAGGGCTTCGACACGACGGTGCTGGCCGGCGGCGTCCACGAGCTGCTGCGCGAGGCGTACCGGCTGCTGCCCGACGTCGCCGAGATGGAGCTGGTCGAGGCTGCAGCGGGTCTGCGCCCCGGCACCCTCGACAACCTGCCTCTGGTCGGCCCCGGCGCGATCGAGGGACTGATCCTCGCTACCGGCCACTACCGCAACGGCATCCTGCTGGCGCCGCTGAGCGCCGATACGGTGGCGGGCATGCTGGCCGGAGACCGTGCGGCTGAGCTCGCCGAGCGCGGCGCCAATCTCGCGGCGATGGCGGAGCGCAGCGCCGAGGCACTGCGATGAGGATCGAGCTGAACGGGAAGCCGCGGGAGCTGCCGGCCGGGGCGACGCTGGCGACGCTGGTGCACGAGATCGGCGCCGGCGCGGAGGCGCGCGGCGTCGCCGTTGCCCTCGACGGCGAGGTCGTGCCGCGCTCGGAGTGGCAGCGGACGCCGCTGAGCGAGGGGCAGAGCGTCGAGGTGTTGGCGGCGATCCAGGGCGGCGCCGAAACCTGGGAGCTGGGCGGCCGCAAGTGGTCCTCGCGACTGATCGCCGGCACCGGCGGCTTTCGCTCGCTGGAGCAGATGGAGTCGGCACTGGTTGCTTCGGGCACCGAGATCGTCACCGTCGCCCTGCGCCGGATCGACCCTGCCGCCGAGGGCTCGGTGCTCGACGTGCTCGACCGACTCGGCCTCTTCGTCCTGTCCAATACCGCTGGTTGCTACACCGCCCGCGACGCCGTCCGCACCGCCCGGCTCGCCCGCGAGGCCTTCGGGACCGACTGGATCAAGCTCGAGGTGATCGGCGACGACCGCACCCTCTACCCCGACGCGGTCGAGTTGCTCGATGCCGCCGAGCAACTCGTCGCTGACGGCTTCATCGTCCTCCCCTACACCAACGACGACCCGATCCTCGCCCGTCGCCTCGAGGAGGCCGGCTGCGCCGCGGTGATGCCGCTGGGCTCGCCGATTGGCTCCGGCGCGGGTATCCGCAACCCCTACAACATTGCGATCATCACCGAGCACGCCCGGGTCCCGGTCGTCCTCGACGCCGGCATCGGCACCGCCTCCGACGCGGCCCTGGCGATGGAGCTGGGCTGCGACGCGGTCCTCGCCGCCAGCGCGATCTTCGGGGCTGAAGATCCGCCCGCGATGGCGCGCGCCCTGCGCGGCGCCGTCGAGGCCGGCCACGTTGCCCGGCGCGCCGGGCGCATCCCCGAGCGCACCCACGCCGAGGCCTCGACTCCCTACCAGGGCCTGCCGGATCTCTCCTGAGCGCCTCCGGTCGTTGTTTGTCGGCCATAGCCCTACAAGCGACGACCGGAGCGGCGCCCGTTTACCATGGCCCCTCGCCCCTGTAGCTCAGTTGGTTAGAGCGGCGGCCTTTTAAGCCGCGCGGCGCGGGTTCGAATCCCGCCGGGGGCATTTTGGCTGAGCAGAGCGGCAGCGTCGGGGCAAAGCGCGACGAGCACCTACTTCGCGTCCCCTGTGATGTTGAGTTCGAGGACGACCTCCGCCTCGACCGCATCCGTGCCGAGGTCGACGCCGGCTTCGAGGCGCTGCGGGACATCGACGACGGCGTCTCCGTCTTCGGCTCGGCGCGGATCCCGGCAGGTCACCGCTGGTACGAGCTCTGCCGCGAGACCGGCGCTTGCCTCGCGCGCCACGGCTTCACCGTGATCACCGGCGGTGGTCCCGGCCTGATGGAGGCGGCGAACCGCGGCGCCGCCGAGGCGGGCGGCCTCTCGGTCGGCCTCAACATCGAGCTGCCGCACGAGCAGCACCCCAATCCCTACGCAAACCGCTCGCTGAACTTCCACTACTTCTTCGCCCGCAAGCTGATGTTCGTCCGCTACGCCCGTGCCTTCGTCATCTTCCCCGGCGGCTTCGGCACCCTCGACGAGATGTTCGAGAGCCTGACCCTGATCCAGACTCACCGAGTCGAACATTTCCCGACGATCCTGGTCGGCTCCGACCACTGGAAGCCGCTGCTGGAGTGGATCGACCGCGGCCTCGAGGACAGCGGCCTGATCTCCCCCGGTGACAAGGACCTGCTGCTTACCGCCGACGCTCCTGACGAAGTCTGCGACCAGGTACGGCAAGCCAGCGAGATGCAGAAACAGCTGGCTGACGCTTAAACCGCAGGCGGCTCAGGGAGCTAGAGCCGGCGCGTCGTCTTGATTGCCGATAGCGGCGGGCCCCTCCAGCACCGGGAGGATCTCTCCGCGGCGGGTTGCAAAATGAGTTGGGTCATCGGCAGCGCTTGGGACGGTTCTCCTGGGATCGTCGGTCTCGCTGGCTGACTCTGGAGACGGCAGCTTGGGTGCTTTTGCTTGCCAATCTCTCAAGTTCTCGACCAGGCCTCCATAAAAGCCCACCACCTGGCGACGGGTCTCAAGTACAAAGGAGCGCTCGCCCTTTCCGCGCTTGGTGCCCAGTGGTCGAGCGAGGGAAAGGTTGAACGAGCGGATCTCACGTTTAGGATCGGAGGGAGAGAGCAGCGCCTTGGGATCGTCGAGGGCGTCGGCAAGGAGCAGGGCAGTGGTCTCTTTGGTGCGGGCGAACTGAACCTCCACTCGAAGATCTTTGGGTGCCTTGCTCAGCTGGCGAAGCATCCAGTTGATCCGAGTTAGCGGTCGCCCGTCCTTGGGAGCGCTCACCTTGACACTCGCTCTGGTCAGTCGAGCCCGAAGGTCGGTTTCAACATCGATCGGACCCACCGCACTGGGGACTCGGAATGATCCAGTCAGCTTCCCCTCGCCTTCCAGTGCTGCCAGGAGGGATTCCGTCCACCGCGCCCCATCCTTAGCCCTCGACTGTGCAGAAGTAACTTGCACACCCAAGTCTTGGCTCAAGCTAAGACAGAGGTACTCAATGAACTGCTCCCAGCGGTCGATGACCTCCCGCACACCGGGGTCGGCAGCCCTGATCGTGCCGTCACGGGCAGAGTTCCGTACTTGGACCCAGTGCTGCCCCATGTCCTCGAAGCCGATGGCTCCGGACTTTTCATGCTGCAGGTATGCAATCAGCTCACCGAGGATCCAAGCTTGATCCGGATCCTTGACCCCCCGGTGTTGGTGCTGCATCACTGCCTCGGTGAGGATTCGCCACCAAGACAGGTGCCGAAGGTCTACTCGGCGAAGCTTCCGACCATCAACGGTAACGGGCACGTCGTCTGGCCCGCCGCTGATCTGATTGGAGATCGTCAAGACAGTGTCGAATTCGTGTTGCCGGGCCAGGTCGAGGTAACTGGAGACCTGATCTGCCTTTAGGG
>DASYLY010000051.1:0-3757 GCA_036009365.1 Solirubrobacterales bacterium | reverse complement strand
CTGTAGTGGTCGAAGAGGATCGGGGCGTAGAAGCCGGAGCCGGCGGTCACCTCGGTCACCGCCTCCTCGGCGGCGGTCAGTTCGAGGCTGCCGGTGCCGCCGCCGTTGACGACCTCCAGCTCGACGAACTCGCTCAGCGCTTCGACGATCGCGCCGCGCCGTTCGGCCAGCTCGGTCGCCGAGCGCTTCTGCATGAAGCGGATTGCGGCGCCGCGCAGGCGTTGTCCCGGCGGCAGGTCGCCGACGCCGGAGATTTGGCCCTCGTAGGCCATCAGCGCGTCGAGTTCGATCTGCGGCCGGCTCTCGACCTCACGCGCCAGCGCAACCGCCTGCTCGACGGTGTGAATCGGCGAGCGCTTGGGGCCGATCTTGACCCGGCTGCCGAGCCACCACCAGCTGGCATCGACGTCGATGCAGACGCGTAGGGGCGGCGCCCCCTTACCAAGCACCGACTCGATCATCTCCAGGTGCTCGATGCAGTCGACCATCACGATCGGCGCCCCGTCGGGATTGGCCGCCGAGCGCAGCGCCAGGTCCTCGAGGGCGCCGGCGTCGGCGGTCGGGTAGGCGAGCAGCAGGTCCTCGAAACCCTGCTCGGCGAGCCAGAGGGTCTCCGGCAGGGTGTAGGTCATCAGTCCCTGAAAGCGCGGGTCCCGGTCGAGGATCGCCCGCAGCAGCGCTCGGCAGCGCACCGACTTGGAGGCGACCCGCACATTCTTGCCCTGCGAGCGCTCCAGCATCGCCTCGGCGTTCGCCCACATGGCGTCGAGGTCGACGAAGGCAAACGGCGCCTCGACCTCGGCGAAGACCCGCTCGTAGCGCTCATGGGTCTGGACGGGAGGGACGGACACGCCGCCAGCCTATCCGCGGGGTCGAACGGACAGGGAGGTGAAAAGGTCGAATTCAGCCGGGCTTGGCGTCGCATCGAGCGAATACATGCCGAGCGCCTGCGGCTTCAGCACGAGCGTGTAAGGCGGCGGTTAGTTAGATGAGTGGTTCAGGCCCATCGGTCCACCCGTCGTCTCCGCTCGATCCGCCTCTACTTAAAGCCGCTGACAAACTCCTGCGCGGCCCCACGCCGAGACCGTCCGCGAGTTTGAGGATCGTGGTCAGTCAGCAGCCCCGGATTCCTCTTCGTCGCGCATCTCTTTTGCCACTTTGAGCTGGACCCATGCGTCTCCCTCAAGCGCATCGCCCCTTCCCACTGACGCGACCCAATCGAACCAGGCAGTCGCCGATCTGAACTTCCCCGTTCGCAGGGCTCGCTCACCCCTTCGCATGAACTGACGGCGGGCGATCCGGAACCGCATCTCGTACCAAGCCGATCGGAGGCGATGGCCCGCAAAGTGGTGGCCATCTTTTGCATTACCGAACATGATCGGGGGGGTTTGAAAGCGAGTGATGATTTCGGTGGACCTTCTGCGCGGATTCCAGAAGAAGAATCGGACCTTGGGTCTCGCGCGGATTGCCCGCGAGTACCACCGCCCTGCCTCTGCGGCAAGCTTTTTATCGATGATGCCGGCATGAAATTTGTCGAGGAACTTTTCGTAGGCGATTGCGCCAAGTGCCCGCTTGACGTACCAGGCGTCGCGATAGTGACTAGACCCCTTCGATAGCTCCAGCATCAGCCCCCTGGCCTCGTCACGATACGCAGGATTCGGTCCGAACATCGTGAGCTGCGAAAGGTTGTAGAGCGTTTGGTCTCGCCGAGGGTCAGAACGGTCCTTCGAAGCGCTTCGCAAGACCGCTACTGCCTCTGCTGTGGCTGCTTCTTCGACTTTCCGTCGCGGATCAACAAGCAAATATGCCAGCGTTCGCAGCAGGTCCGGCGATGCGTCTCCGTCTTCGTATCGGGCTCGAAGTAGGTCGAGCGCCTTTTCCCTTTCGCCGGTTGCGGTGAGGGCTTTCGCCTTAAACAGCCGGAGCTGGTCAATCTGAGGGCTCGCGCTAGTCGGCGTGATGGCTATTGCTTCATCGAGAAGACTGATCGCACGTTCCGGGTCGCCGAGATACTCAGCCACCTGCCCGGCCACCCCCTGGATCACAGCGCGAAGCTCATGGGCGAACTCAAGGGGATACTCGGACTGCGGAATATTCGGGACGCCGGTTAGGTTTTCGAAAGCCCACTTCCACCGAACCTTGGCGGGAGTCTCGTCGCGGGTGTGAGGATCGATGTGACGGATATTGGCGTCCCGATGACAGGTCGCCGCGTAGACCGACCATGCGCTCCCAGCCTCTTGGCGAATTTCGCCCTGAAGCAGAATGAAGGCGTGTAGTCGCGCGCATAATTTTGCCGCGAAGTCCTGCTCGGCGACGCTAACGGTTGCCGACAGGAGATAAACCCCCTTCATCTCGGCGGGGCTCAAATGATCCTGAAGCGTCTTGACGATCACGTCCCGGACCTCCACCGCCTTCTCCGGTGAGGTGCAGCGAAAGAGCGGGACCACCAGTTTTCCTTTCGCTTTCCGACGGGTGATACGCCAGCGCGCAATGCCCTGGACGGCGGCCATGACCCCGAGTAAGCATGCGAGCGTTATGGCGATCGCAGCACCGAGAGTTGGGACCCCGATCACTAAAGAAATCGCCAGTATCGCCCAGTAGGCCGGCTCGGGAATGCGGAAGTGAACCCGCCAAAAAAAGGCCATGACGCGCAACCCGAGATTGATCTGGCCCATTACCGGAAGACTCTCAAACCGACCGGCCTTCGACCTCTAAGCATCATCGCATTGGAAGAGGGGCGAGGGGGTAGTCAAACGCCGTCGCCGTCCCGGTAATAAAGGTGGTCGGTGATCCCCCGCGTCAGTTCCTCTTTGGGCCAACCGAACTTGATCCCGAGGACGATCAGCAGGAAGCCGACGAACGCAACGGACATCGTCGGGTGATCGTTGCTGTGGGCGTGTCTCTCCCAGGTGGACCGTCGTCTGGTGCCGGAGCGGCATCGAAAGGAAGCGATCGGGGGAGGCCATACCCGCGTGGGGATCGCTGTGTCGAGCAACGGCCTTGCGCCCGGCCGGAACGGAGAGGGAGGGATTCGAACCCTCGAGAGAGCTTGCGCCCCCTACTCGCTTAGCAGGCGAGTGCCTTCAGCCACTCGGCCACCTCTCCACGTGCGCGCGGCGCGCGCCGACCGATTGTAGGTACTCAAGACCGATCGGGACAGCCGCCGTCTAGTCTCAGCGGCATGAGCGCGAGCCTCGCATCCGACCCCGGCGCCCACCTCGAGCGGCGGACCAAGATCATCGCCACCGTCGGTCCCGCCAGCTGGGAACCGGCGGTGCTGGAGCAACTGGTCGCGGCCGGCGCCGACGTCTTCCGGCTGAACTTCTCCCACTCCGGGCCGGAGCGGCAGGCGGAGACGATCGCGGCGATCAGGGCGGCGGCCGGCCGGGTCGGGCGCGAGGTGGCGATCCTCGGCGACCTGCCGGGGCCGAAGCTGCGGATCGGCTCGCTGCGCAACGACTTCGCCGAGCTGGAGACGGGGACGCACGTGACCCTCACCCCCGAGGAGGTGGAGGGCGACAGTGACACGATTCCGGTGCAGTGGTCCGGCGTTTCGGACCTGAGCGAGAACCAGCTCGTCTACCTGGCCGACGGGGCGATCCGGCTGCGGGTCGGCGACAGGGAGAACGCGGGTGTCGGCGCCGAGGTCGAGGTCGGCGGCACCCTCTCCTCGCATAAGGGAATGAACATCCCCGGCGGCGCCGCCCTGCCGGCGACCACCGGCGTCGACCTCGACTGGGTCGACTTTTCGGTCAAG
>DASYLY010000050.1:0-3496 GCA_036009365.1 Solirubrobacterales bacterium | reverse complement strand
AAACTCGCCCGGGTCGGTCCCGAGGCCAAACGGCAGCTCACCAACCCGAGCAGCGAGCCGGTGGTCGTCCTCGCGCTCGGAGCCGCCGGCGAGCACCAGGGCCGCGACGGCATCGCCTGGTCGGGCTGGGACGACGAGGGCGAGGGCCGCTCGCCCCAAGAAGTCCCGCTGCCCGACGACTTGCCTCAGTAGTCCCCGCCGGGGCTAAACGTTCAGCACTCGGAGCTCGGCGTGCGCCTTCGCGACCTGGTCGTAATCGCCATCCTGGGTCACGACGGCAAGTCCATGCTCGACAGCCGTCGCGGCGATCAGGGAGTCGGTCAGCTTGACCGCCCTGTGGATTCCGGCGGCGCGACAGTCGGCAACCAACCGGGCCCAGGCCCCCATGATCGCCTCGCTGATCGGGATCGGGTCGGCCGCCCTCGCCGCCGCCAGGGTGTCCGCGCGGCGCGCACGCACCTCGTCATCGGTGGCAGCGAGAACGCCGAACTGCAGCTCGCCGATCGTCACCACCGACACCGCCACCCGCTCCGGCAGCTCGTCGAGCGGCCGACCATCCTCCCGGGCGATGAAGACAGAGGTGTCGAGCAGCCCGACGCTCGCCGCGCTCACAGCTCCTCCAGCGTCTGACCCGCAGCCTCGTCAAGCTCAGCCGTAAGGGCGGGATCGGCGGCCCGGTCGGCCAGCTGGACGCGCAACTGCTCCCCGCTCAACCAGCGACTGCGAAGGCCGTGGGGGACGACGTCCGCGACCGGCTCTCCGTTCACGGTCAAGACCACCCGCTCCCCGGCCATCACGGCATCGATCACACGCGCCGTCCTGTTTCGAAGCTCACGAACCCCGATTTCCATGTGCGACAGCGTAGCACCGCTAGAACCACTGTTGCGCATGACTCAAGTGGTCGATCAGAGCGCGGCGGTAGATCATGCGGCGACATTAAGCCAGCCGTCTTCACAAGTGGCGCGTAGCTCGGGGCAACTTCGAGCCGGTCCAGCAACGAATGGCAGTCGTTTCCTTAGGGCTGCTCCTCCAACACCGAGAGGATGTTGCCGGCCGGATCCTTGAACCAGGCGATCGGCGGGCCCTCCGGGTTGCGCGAAACGCCGTTGTCGTCGTGTCCCATCCCCTCGTAGCGCTCGAACTCGACGCCGCGCGAGGCGAGCTCCGCGGCCGCCGCGTCGATGTCGTCGACCGGGAAGTTGAGGATCGTGTAGGTCGCCGGGGTGTGGTCGGGTTTGATGTAGACCAGCGTCGGCCGGTCGCCGGCGAGGTCGAGGGAGATCAGGTTGCCCTCGTCGATCACCGAGACATCGAGTCCGAGCGTCTCCCCGTAGAACTGCTGCGCCGCCTCCAGATCGTCGACGGCGAATCCGCTGAATGCCTTGGTCTCGGCAAACATCCCAGCCCCTTCCTGTAGTGGTCAATCCCCTTCGTACCCGGGCCGGCGACGGGCACGCTTGCGGTCCCCGGCTCGTTTCTTCTGGTCGAGACGGCGCTGGCGCGAGGCCCGGGTCGGACGGGTGGCGCGCCGGCGGCGGGGCACGCGCAACCCAGCTGCGATCTTCCGCGCCAGCCGTTCCAGGGCCAGCTCGCGGTTGCGCGACTGGCCGCGGGCATCCTGGGCGACCGCGGTCACGGCGGGGCCGACCCGCTCCGAGAGCCGCGCCCGCTGCGCCTCGTCGAGGGTCGCCGAGGCCTCGACGTCGAAGACCGCTTCGACCCGCGAGGCGGTGACGTTGGCGTGCTGGCCGCCGGGGCCGGAGGAGCGACTGGTCCGCAGCTCGATCTCGGCCAGCGGGATCGAGAGGCGCTCGTCGATCCTCAGCTCGTCGGCCATGGGCAGAAGCTACCCCCGCCGGCCGTCGCTACCCGGCCAGCTCCGGGATGTGGGCCTCGAGGTGGCTGGCGATCGTCTGCCGCACCCAGCGCTGGGTGCCGGCGTCGGCCATGCGGTAGCGGCCGAGCAGCATCTTCTGGTCCTCCAGCGGCAGCCCGGCGATCTCCCAGCTCACCGCGAGGCGCTCGAAAAGAGTCTCGGAGCGACGCTGCCAGGCGTCCTCGAGCGAGGCGGCGGCGCTGCTCGGTGGCTGGCCGATCTTCCTGATCGTGCCGGAGCTGAGCGATTGCCGCAGGGTGAGGACGTTTCCCTCTGGGTCGGTGTAGTCGACGGTCGCGCCCTTGACCCGCTGCCGGCGCTTGTTCTTGCGCTTCGCCATCGCCCCGCTGTCAGCTGGCCAGCGACCCGATCTTCGCGGCCAGCTCGAAGTCCGCTGCGGTCAGGCCGCCCTCGGAGTGGGTCGAGAGCGAGACCTTGACCTTGTCCCAGGAGATCTCGAGGTCGGGATGGTGGTTGACCGCCTCGGCCGGCTCGACCAGCTTGTCGACGAACCCGACCGAACCGACGAAGTCGCCGCACTCGAAGGTCCTGGCGATCGCGTCGCCGTCCCGACTCCAACCGGGGAGCTCGGCGAGCCTGGACTCGATCTCGGCATCGCTGAGAAGCGCCATCGGCATATGCTCTCAGGCGAGCGATGGGAGCGCTACCTGGAGATTCGCGGCCGGTCCTCTGGCAGATCGAGATCTCGCACTACAGCGAGAAGGTCCGCTGGGCACTCGAGTACGAGGGCATCGACCACGTGCGCCGCTCACCCTTCCCCGGCATGCACATCCCGATCGCGCTCTGGCTCAGCGGCGGCGAGGCGAAGACCTTCCCGATCCTGCAGGTCGACGGCCGCACGATCACCGACTCGACCGCCGCGATCGCGGCCCTGGAGGAGCTGGTCCCCCAGCCGGACCTTTACCCGACCGACCCCGAACAGCGCCATCGCGCCCTCGCCCTCGAGGACTACTTCGACGAGGAGCTCGGCCCGCACGCGCGGCTGCTGCCCTTCCACGAGCTGCTCGGCGACCCCGACCTCTTCGCCGAGCTGGCCGCGCAGTCGGTCCCGGGCCCGCTCGCCAACGCCAAGGGCTTCGTCGGCGCCTACGCGCGCGGCTACACCCGCGTCCGCTGGGGCGCCGGCAGCGACGAGGCGGCCGCTGCCGCCCGGGCCGGCATCGTCGCCGCGATGGACCGCCTCGAGGCCGAGCTGGAGTCAAATGGGGGCGAGTACCTGGTGGGCGATGGCTTCAGCGTCGCCGACCTCACCGCCGCCGCGCTCTTCTACCCGATCGTCGTCCCCGAGGGCGGGCCACTGCCGCCAGGCCAACCGATGCCGGCGTCCTTCGAGCGGTTCCGCGAGAGCCTCGGCGACCGCCGCGGCTTCGTCTGGGTCGAGGAGACCTTCCGCCGCCACCGCAGGGCCCGGCCGGCGGCGAGCGCAAGCCTCTGATCACTCGTCACAGAGAAGTTCCTTTTTGCAGACAATAGGTTGCAGGAAATATTCTACGGTGCCACCATGCAGCGGATGGCCTGGACCGACGAGAGACTCGAGGAGCGCTTCGATCGGATCGACGTTCGATTCGACGATGTCGACCGCCGCTTCGACGAGGCGGA
>DASYLY010000049.1:0-3298 GCA_036009365.1 Solirubrobacterales bacterium | reverse complement strand
CGTTGCTGACGGTGACGATCGGACCCATCTCCGGGGCGCGAACCGACGCTTCCTGCAGCTCCGAGGAGCCGACCGAGTTCGGGCCGAGGTCATTGGCCGTGAGCGACTGATCGGCGACGTCGGCCGAGCCGAGCGAGCCGTCGGCTACCTCGGAGGAGGTGACCGACGCGGCGCCGAGGTCCTGGTTGGTGAGTGAGTCCTGGGCGACCTCGGGCGAGGAGACAGCGTTTTCGGCGATCTCCTCGGTGCCGACGGCGTCCGGGGCGATTTTGGCGGCGCTGACCGCGTTGTCGCGAACGTCGATCGTGCGGACCGTGCCGTCGACGATCTGCGCCGAGCGGACGGAGTTCTTGGCGATGCCTACCGCGAAGGCGCTGCCGGTCAGTGCCAGGAACAGGGCCAGGCAGCTGATGATCGTGGCGGGCGAGGGACGGAATGAACGGGTCTTGCTGGTCATCGGAGAGTCCTTTCGTTGGTTTGTAGTTCCGATGGATCCAGCTTCCGGCCGATCGCCTCTCCTCTCTACGGACCCAAGGGGTGGATCTCTTCACCCCTGCTGGGCGGGAGGAGGCCTGGGGGTGCCCCTCCGCTTGATGGGTTTTTCGCGTTTGCGGCCATCCTGGCCACCCAGCCAGGTCGTATAGATTCCCCGCATGTCCAGCTCGGACAGAGTCTGCGTGATCGGAGCCGGTTCTTCGGGGATCGCTTCCTGCCAGGTCCTCGATGCCCGCGGGATCCCCTTCGACTGTTTTGAGAAGGGGTCCGGGGTGGGTGGCAACTGGCGCTACGAAAACGACAACGGGATGTCGTCGGCCTACCGGTCCTTGCACATCAACACCTCGCGCGGGTTGATGGCGTATCGCACCTATCCGATGCCGGACAGCTATCCGGACTACCCCAACCACTTCCAGATCGCCGCCTACTTCGACGCCTACGTGGACCACTTCGGCTTCCGCGAGAAGATCGCCTTCCGCACCGAGGTGGTGTCCGTCGAGCCCGTCGAGGGGGAGTGGGAGGTGACCGTCGCGGACGCCGACGGCGCGCGCGAGAGTCGCCGCTACCGGGCGGTGCTGGTCGCCAACGGCCACCACTGGAACCCGCGCTGGCCCGAGCCGGCCTTCCCGGGGTCCGAGCAGTTCGAGGGCGAGCAGATCCATGTCCACGACTACCGCGAGCCCGAGGTCCTGCGCGGCAAGCGGGTCCTGGTCCTGGGGATCGGCAACTCGGCGACCGACATCGCCGTCGAGTCCTCCCGGATCGGCGAGAGCACTTTCCTGGCGATGCGGCGCGGCGCCTATGTGCTGCCGAAGTACATGAACGGCAAGCCGACCGACGAGTCCGCGTCGGCCTTGCTGACGCGGCTGCCGCTGCCGGTGCAGCGCTTCTTCATCTCGCGGATGGTGGGCCTCACCGCCGGCGACATGACCGCCTACGGGTTGCCCAAGCCCGACCACAAGCTGCTCGAGGCCCACCCGACGATCTCGGCCGAGCTGCTCTCGCGGCTCGGCCACGGCGACATCGCGGTCAAGCCCAACATCGATCGCTTCAGCGGCGGCAAGACCGTTCGTTTCGCCGACGGCAGCGAAGAGGAAATCGACCTCGTCGTCTACTGCACCGGCTACAGGATCACCTTCCCCTTCTTCGACCCGAAGCTGATCGCGGCGCCGGAGAACCGGTTGCCGCCGCTCTACCGGCGGGTGGCCTCGATCGAGCACCCGGGCCTGTACTTCATCGGCCTGATCCAGCCGCTCGGCGCGATCATGCCGATCGCCGAGGCACAGTCGGAGTGGGTGGCGGATCTGCTCGGCGGCCGCGGCTCGCTACCGCCGGCGGCGGAGATGAGGAAGGCGGTGACGGAGAGCGAACGGCGAATGCGGAAGCGCTACGTCGCCTCTAAACGTCACACGATCCAGGTCGATTTTCATCCCTACCTGCGTGAGATCCAGCGCGAGCGAAAGCAGGCTGTGCAGCGGGTTTGACCCCGCGAGTGCGCCCGCCGGGCGGGCAGGCCGGCAACGGCATCGCCGCACCGCCGCCGTGCGGGCCCCGGCGCGGGCCGCGCGGCGGCTTCGGCCGCGGATTGCGGCGCTGAAAGCCCCCGCCGGAGTCCTCGGCAGTCTCGGGCTCGGGTTCTCTGCTCGCCCACCAGACGAGCCAGATCGCCCCCAGGACCGGGATCTTGAGGACGACCATGAGGAAGAAGATCGGTAGGAACCCAGTCACCGCGGTCAGTGTAGAGATTCAGCCCTCTGCGCCCTCGCGCACCAGGGCCCGTGCCCAGCCGGCCAGGGCCTCGGTCTGGACCTCCTCCAGGCCGAGCGCCGGCTCGGTGGGCACGAGCAGGGTCGGCTCCCGACGTTCCTGTGCCCAGCGGTAACAGCTCTCGTCGAAGTTGTCGTCGACCCAGGCCAGCGCCCGTCCCTGGCCATAGGCGTCGAGCGGCCCCAGCTTCCAGTGGGCAGAGCCGAAGCGGGCGGCGCCGTCGAAGGTCAGGTGCGGCAGCTCCGGCAACCCCAGCAGCGGCGGCAGGTAGAAGTTGGCTTTGTCCTCCCAGCCCGTCGCCCAGACCAGGTCGTAGTGCTCGGCGAGCCGCCGCAGCCGCTCGCCGGTCGCCAGCGAGATGCAGTGCAGCATCCCGTCGACCATCTCCAGCCGGCTTTCCGCCGGCGTCTCGTCGTAGCCGAACAGAGAGATCACCCCATCGACGTCAACCGCAAGAATTGGCCTCGGCGAACTCATGCCCTGAGGCTAGCTATAGAGCGCCCTTACCAGCGGTAGTGGGCGAATGCTTTGTTCGCCTGCGCCATGCGGTAGATGTCGTCCTTCCGCTTCCAGGCGCTGCCCTGCTGCTGGGTTGCGTCGAGGATCTCGCTGGCGAGGCGCTCGGCCATCGAGTACTCGCGACGGGCGCGGGCGAATTGGACCAGCCAACGGACCGCGAGGGTGCGGGCGCGCCGGGCCGGAACCTCGACGGGGACCTGGTAGGTCGCGCCGCCGACACGGCGGGAACGGACCTCCAGCACCGGGGTGAGAGCTTTGATCGCAGCCTCGAGCGTCTCGACCGGATCCTCGCTGTTGCGCTCGCCGACGATCGCCAGGGCGTCGTAGACGATCCGCTCGGCCAAACTCTTCTTGCCGTCGCTCATCACCTTGTTGACGATCTGCTGGACGAGCCGGTTGCGGTACCGGGCGTCGGGCTCGATCGGCCGGATGGTGGCGGCGGAGCGGCGCGGCATCAGGAAGCCTTGACGCCGTAGCGGGAACGGGCCTGCTTGCGGTCGGAGACCCCGGCCGCGTC
>DASYLY010000048.1:0-2201 GCA_036009365.1 Solirubrobacterales bacterium | reverse complement strand
CTCGGCGGCAGCGCTACTCCCGCGCTGTCCAGATGGACCACTGCCTCGGCCTGGGTAGCTGAAATGACCGGCCTGCGGTTCGGGCACGATCGGCCTCCTCGACAAGCTCGAGGAGCACCTTGCCCACCTGATCCGAGGAGCGACCGTGACCGACATGCAGTCCTGGGTGGCACCGACCTTCGACGGCCTCGCCGACCTGCTCGCCTCCGCGACCGCCGAGGTCTGGGACGCCCCGTCGCTGTGCGAGAAGTGGCAGGTCCGGCACGTGGTCGCCCACGTGACGATGCCGGCACGGCTGACACCCGCGCAGTTCGGCGCCGAGATGGCGGCGGCGGGCGGGGACTTCACCGTGCTCTCCGACAGCGTGGCCGCGCGCGACGCCTCCTTGCCGCTCGCCGACCAGCTGGACGCGCTGCGCTCCCCGCTGCTGCACGCCTGGCAGCCTCCGGGCGGCGGCGCGACAGGTGCGCTCAGCCACGCCGTCATCCACTCCCTCGACATCACCGTCGCGCTCGACCGGCCGGCGGTCGCGCCGACGGAGGCCGTGATCGCCACACTCGACCAGCTCACCGCCGCCAACGGCGCATGGTTCGGCGTCGACCTGACCGACGTCCGCCTCGAGGCTTCCGACACCGATTGGAGCTGGGGCAGGGGTGACGTCGTACGGGCCGACAGCGGTCGTCTCGTGGCGCTCTTGAGCGGCCGCACCCTGCCCGACGGCCGGGCCCTCCTCCGCGGCTGAGCCACTCGCTCGACCACCAGTTGGTCGAGACGAAATCGGCGTCCGGAGCTGGTACCGCGGCCGCCAACGTCCGCCCTGAACGGCCCAGTCAGGGACAGTCAATGCTCGACCGTCAGGGGCACCTACTGGCGCCGCGGTTTCGGTCGGACAGCCACCAGATGGGTGCCCGTCCCGGTTCGCCGCGACCGGCTCGGTCGTTCGCCTCGGCGTTGTCTGCGGCCATCCGTTCGCAGAGTCAGATCGGGCGGGGAAACTCCGCCATCCAACAGCTAGCGCGCCACGCGGCAGCGGAGGTAGACGACTCTCGAGTGGAAGGTGCGGGTCTCGACGAGTTCGAGATCCACCCGGCGCTCGCGCTGGGGGAAGTACGGGATGCCACCGCCGACCAGCACCGGGTACACCCTGGGTCGGTACTCGTCGATCAGACCCAACGCGGCTGCCTCGGCGGCGAGAGTCGCGCCCCCGATCGCGATGTCGCCCTCCCCGGGCGCGGCTCGCAACCGCTCGATCTCCTCCACCAGGCCGCCGGAGGCCAGGCGGGCATTGCCCCGCACCGCCGACAGCGTTCTGGAGAACACCACCTTCGGAAGCCGCCTCCACAGCGCGGCGAACTCGAGCTCAGCGTCGTCGAGCGATGGCTCCTGCTCGGCGGTCTCCCAGTACAGCATCGTCTCGTACAGGCGTCGTCCCAAGACGTGGACGCCGACCTCTCGAACCTGGTCGGTGGCGAAGCGAAAGACCTCCTCGTCGGGCACCGTCCAGTCGAAGTCGCCGTCCGGCCCGACGATGTAGCCGTCAAGCGAGACGCCCAACGAGTAGGTGACGCTGCGCATCAGAGGTCCTCCTCTGTGACGGGTTCGACTCCCGGCCCGAGGATCTCGTGCCCCGCGTCGGCAAGGGCGTTCACGGCGCGCTCCGCGCCTTGCGAGTGGCACCAGTCCTCATAGCCACATCACGAGGGAGCGCGGCGAGGTCATCAACGGCGGGCACGAAGGCACGGTATCGCCGGTTGCCGTGCGGCCGCCTGGCGTTCAGCGGCTGCGATGGTCCACCAGTTGCGACGTGCCCGGCGCGCCCGGGCTGCGGCGCGGCGGCGCAGTTGTGCCTGGGTCCGGTGCAATGACCTGAACCAAGATCGACTTGATCGGGACACGCCCAGTAGGGCCGCTCCCCAACGGCGATTGCCTTGTTCGGCTCCGCGAGAGTAGATGACGCCTGGAGTCAGGCCCCAGAGCCATATGGCCTGGTCAGGGCTCCCCCGATAGAACTTGAACCTATAACCCTGCGATTTGATCTTGATACGTTTGCTCGCGTTGGCTGAAGGGCATTATTGCAGCTCGACGGCCTGTTGATCTTTGCTCCGGCGAAAGAGCAATTGCAATTAACGGGCATATTGGGTGCTTAAAGAGTGTCTGCGGCCGCCGAAGCCGGAAGCAGGCGCCCGCGCGTGGATTGGCGG
>DASYLY010000047.1:0-21900 GCA_036009365.1 Solirubrobacterales bacterium | reverse complement strand
TCGAGGCGCCGGTGACCATGTTGCGCGTGTACTGGATGTGGCCGGGGGTGTCGGCGATCACGAACTTGCGCTTCGGCGTCGCGAAGTAGCGGTGGGCGACGTCGATCGTGATCCCCTGCTCGCGCTCGGCCCGCAGGCCGTCGGTCAGCAGCGCCAGGTCGGTCTGCTCGTCGCCGCGCTTCTCTGAGGTGCGCTCGATCGACTCCATCTGGTCTTCGAAGATCGATTTGGTGTCGTGCAGTAGCCGGCCGATCAGGGTCGACTTGCCGTCATCGACCGAGCCGGCGGTGGCGATCCGCAGCAGCTCGTTCATCGCGCGCTCCTCCGGCGGGCCATTAGAAGTAGCCCTCCTTCTTGCGATCCTCCATCGCCGCTTCGGAGAAGCGGTCGTCGCCGCGGGTGGCGCCGCGCTCGGTGATCCGCGAGATCGCGGTCTCCTCGATAACCGCCTCGTAATCGGTCGCTTCCGAGCGCACGGCGCCGGTCGCGGTGGCGTCGCCAACGGTCCGGTAGCGGACCATGATGCGACTCACCTCGGCCCCCTCCGGCAGCGGGAAGAACTCGTTGACCGCCATCAGCAGGCCCTCCTCGTCGACGACCTCGCGCTCGTGGGCGAAGTAGATCGAGGGCAGGTCGACCTGCTCCTTGGCGAGGTAGCGCCAGACGTCGAGCTCGGTCCAGTCGGAGATCGGGAAGACGCGGATGTGCTCGCCCTTGCGGTGGCGACCGTTGTAGAGGCGCCAGAGCTCAGGCCGCTGGTTCTTCGGATCCCACTGGCCGAACTTGTCGCGGAAGGAGAGCACCCGCTCCTTGGCTCGCGCCTTGTCCTCGTCGCGGCGGCCGCCGCCGAAGACGGCGTCGTAGCCGCCATTCTGGATCCCTTCCAGCAGGGCGACGGTCTGGTGGCGATTGCGGCTTTCGAGTTCGTGGCCGACCTTGATCCGGCCCGCGTCGATCAGCTCCTGGACCGAGGCGACCTCGAGCCGGATGCCGTGCTCGGCGACGGTGCGGTCGCGGAACTCGATCACCTCCGGGAAGTTGTGCCCCGTATCCACGTGCATGATCGGGAACGGCACCGGCGCCGGTGCGAAGGCCTTGCGCGCCAGGTGCAGCATCAGCACCGAGTCCTTGCCGCCGGAGAAGAGCATCACAGGGTTCTCGAACTCGGCGATGACTTCGCGAATGATGTGGATCGACTCGGCCTCGAGGGTGTCGAGATCGGACAGCTCGACGGCGGCCGGGCGCACTCTGGTCACCTCCTCCATCAGTGCTTGATCGTCAACCGGCGCCAGTTCGGCGCGCTAGTTGATCCCGCACTCAGTCTTGGCGACACCGGCCCAGCGGCCGTCACGAGGTGAGCCGCCAGGCCCGACCGGCTGCGTGCAGTGGGTGCAGCCGATCGACGGGTAGCCGTGATCGTGGAGGGGGTTGTAAGGGAGGTCGTGCTCACGGATGTAGTTCCAGACGTCACGCTCGGACCAGTCCGCGATCGGGTTCAGCTTCCAGAGGTCGAATTTCTTGTCCCAACCGAACTTCGGCGTCTTGGAGCGACTGCTGGAATCCCCGCGGCGGACGCCAGCGACCCAGCAGTCTACGGAAGAAAGTGCCCGCCGCATCGGCTCGACCTTGCGCAGACCGCAGCAGGAATCAGGGTCGCTCTTCCAGAGCTCGTCGCCGTACTCGGCGGCCTGCTCCTCCGGGGTCAGATTGTGAAAGCGGTCGAACTCGATCCCCAGCACCTCGGCGAGGCGGTCGCGGGTCTCGTAGCTCTCCTCGAAGAGGAAGTCCGTGTCGAGGTAGAAGAAGCGCGCCTCGGGATTGATCTGGCTGGCGATGTGCGCGGTCACCGAGCTCGTTTTCTGGAACGAGCAGGCGATGTAGTGCTCCGCCCCGAAGCTCTCGAACATCCACTCCAGCGCCTCCTGAGCAGTCCGATCCTCGAGCTCGGCAGCAACCGACTCGTGGTCGATGTCGGTGATTGTCGGCACCGTTCCGGAGAGAGTGATCGGCGGTGGCTTCATCGCGAACCGCGCGCTAAATAGCGCACTCCCCCTCGCCGCGCTCGACTTTGTACGGGCTGGAGCGATTCCAGTCGATGAACTGCTGCATCGTCTCGAGGCTGAACTCGGCCGGCATCGTCAGGTCCTTGACGACGGCTTCGAAGCTCTCGGCCCCGGTCCGCTCGGCGAAGGCGTTGAACTCCTCGCCGTCGGCGCGCTCGGACTCATAGAGCTTGATCCAGCGCTCGACCGCCTCCGGCACCCGTTTCGCCGGCAGCCGCGACTTCAGTCGCTTGCCGAAGATCACCTCGCCGCCCTCGAAGTTGCCGCCGATGTGCGGGATGTAGGCGGGCATCTGGCGACCGCCGACTTTCAGCGAGGCGCCGTAGAAGCCGATGTTGGCGATGTGGTGCTGGCTGCAGCCGTTCGGGCAGCCGCTCATCTTGATGTGGATCTTCTTGGTCAGCTCGTCGCTGATCTGCATCGCCTCGACCCGCTCCTTGACGGCGCGGTTGAGGCCCATCGAGCTGGCGATGCCGAGTTTGCAGCTGTCGGTGCCGGGGCAGCTGACGACGTCGGTGATCTCACGCGGGCCGGCCTCGCCGAGGCCCAGCTCGGTGAGCCGCAGCCAGACGTCGTAGAGCGCCTCGTCGCGGACCCAGCGCAGGACGAAGTTCTGCTGCACGGTGCTGCGGGCGTAGCCGCCCGTGTACTCGCGCATGATCGCGGCGAGACCGCGGAACTGCTCCGGGGTGAGGTCGCCGCGGGTGATCTTCACCTCGACCGTCGAGAAGCCCTCCTGGCGCTGCGTCTGGACGTTGCCCTCGCGGAAGCGCTCGAACTCGGAGCGGTCGCCGTTGGGTGAGGCGGCTTCGGCCGGCGCACCGGGGGCGTTGGCCTGCTCGTCGTCGTCGTAGCGCAGCCGCTCGACGTCGAATTCGCGCTCCTCGGTCCAGTCGCCCTTCAGCTCCTCCTCGACCTGCTCGCGGAAGGCATCGATGCCGATCTTGTCGATCAGCACCTTGATCCGGGCGCGGGCGCGGTTGACGCGCAGCCAGTCCTGGCGATCGAAGATGCGCAGGCAGGCCTCGGTGACCTTGAGGTAGTCGCCGTTGTCGGCCTCGACGAACTCGTAGAGAGTCGGCGCGACGCGGGCCATGATCGAGGTGCCGCCGCCGACGCGGATCTCGAAGCCCTTGACCCCGTCCCTTTCGCGGGAAAGCAGGGCGATGTCGTGGATGCCGCTGATCGCCCGGTCCTCGGCGGAGCCGGTGAAGGAGGTCTTGATCTTGCGCGGCATCAGCTGCGTCGTCGGGTGGCGGACGAAGTAGCGGATGTAGGCGCCGGCGTAAGGGGTCGGGTCGAAGACCTCGTCGGCGGCGACGCCGGCCCAGGGATCGCCGGTGACGTTGCGCATCGTGTTGCCGCAGCCCTCGCGTGAGGAGAGGCCGGTCGGCGAGATCTCGCGGATCAGCGCCTCCATGTCGCGCAGCGGCACATGGTGGATCTGGATGTTCTGGCGGGTGGTGATGTGGCCCTTGTTGAGCGGCGCGTACTTCTCGACCACGTCCGCGAAGGCCTCCATCTGCACGGGGGTCACCCCGCCGAAGGGAAGCTTGACCCGGACCATCTGCACGTCGGGCTGACGCTGCCCGTAGACGCCCTGTTTGAGGCGGAAGCCGATGAACTGGGTTTCCTCCAGCTCGCCGGAGAGGAACTTCTCGGCTTCGTTGTCGAAATCGTCGAACTCGCGCTCGATGATCGGGATGATGTGCCCGGGGACGTTCTCGTAGGACTCCGGGTTGTCCAGCGTGCCAACCCGGCCCTTGCCCCGCTGCTCCTTGTTCTCGGCTACGACGACCTCCATACGGAGAAAAATAGCAAAACCTGACTGGGATTCAGGTATTTACTTTTTAAGCACGCGCTTTCTTGCCTCCAGGACCGCCGCCGCTTCGCCCGACTCGGCCACGTAACCGTCGTCGGGATCGACCGGCAATCCGGCCTCGGACCAGCCGACGATGCCCTCGCTCAGCTTCGCCGCGTCGTAGCCGGCCTCGGCCAGCGCCGCCGCCGCCATCGTCGAGCGGGTGCCACCGCGGCAGTAGATGACGACCGGGCGCTCCGGGTCGACCTCCGCCACCCGCTCTGACAGCTCGGCCAGCGGCAGATGGGTGGCGCCGGGGATGCGGCCGGCCGCCCACTCGTGCTCGGCGCGCACGTCGATCATCTGCGCGCCCTCGTCGATCAGCTTCTGGGCCTCGTCGCGCGAGACCTCCTTGCCCTCCGTCATGCCATCAGCCTCCGCCATCAATCGATGTCCGTTCCCTCGATCAGGAACGCGACCCGTACATGGGCCCGGTACTCGTCGAGATTCTCGCCCCGGATCCCGGTCGAGACGATGTCGACGGCGCGGATGTTGCGCAGCGTCCCCTGGGCCTGACTGAGCGCCTGTTTGGCGGCGTCGTCGGTCGAGGTCTTGGAGCTGCCGACCAGCTCGATGATTTTCACGACAGCCATCTCGCTCCTCCTTCTAGGTCATCCAAATCCCGCCCGGCCTCCTTGGCGCTGACGCCCTCCACCAGCGCCGCCCGTTGCCACGGGTTGATCGCCGGCACCGGCTCAGTGGCGGTAGCGGTCTCCGCCTCGAACCTGGCGATCGCCGCGGCGATCGCGGCAGCCTCGTCTGCACTCGCGGTCTTCAAGGTCTGGGCCACCGGACAAGCCTATCCTCCTCCGTTCGCCGCTTATCGGCCATATCCCGGGAAGCGACGAACGGAGAGCTGCTGCTGTCGTTCCCGCAGCAGTGTCCCGAGGCGCTCCATCACCTGGCGGGGTTCCCGGTCGAGGCGCGGACCCGTCACCCGGATCATCTCGATCCCAGCCAGCATCAGATCCTCGTGGCGCAGCCGGTCCCGCTCGAAGGCGGCGTGGGTTCCATGGGTCTCGTAAACGTCGAGTTCGACCGCGAAGCGCTCCGGCTCCCAGTAGGCATCGAGCTCGAGGCCGACAACGTTGAAGTTCATCGCCGGCGTCGGCAGCCCTGCCCGCTTGACCAGGGCAAGGAAGCGCCGCTCAAGCCCGGAGCGAGTGAAGGCGGGGCTGGGTCTATAGATAGCGAGGGCTTGGCGCAGGGACTTGGATCCCGGGTGATGCGAGTAGCGCCCGAGCACCGCCTCGAGCTCGTGCAGGTCGAAGAGCTGTAACTCCTCGGAGCGCTCCAGAGCCTTCTCCAGACGAGGCGTCGGCAGCATCGCCGCCAGATCGAGCTGGGTGCGGGCGAGCGAGGTGATTGGTATCCGCTCGATCCTCGTCAGATCCGCGGTCCTCAGCGGAGCGAAGTGGACACGGAACCCCCGGCGCTGCCGCCGCTCGGTCGGCACGGTGACGTGGATCCGCTCGGGCCGATAGCGCAGCAGGCCCCAGAGGTAAGCAGCGGAGAGGTGGCTTGCCACTGCCGGCTGTGCCGCCAGGACGGCCGCCATGCATCGCCCGTTCCAGTCGAGCACTTCGTGGCCGACCGCGTAGACGCCGCGATGGATCCGGCGCAGACGCCCGACCCGGTGCGCCTTGGCGGCCGAGTTCTTGCCGTAGCCGAGCTCCCTCAACTGCCGCGTCGACACGACCCCATGCTGCCTGGTAGCCAGCTCGAAGAGCTCGGTGTGCCCCTGTCGCGTCCCCCGGTCCCTCTCCTCTTGCCCTTGGTCACCCACAGGGTTACTTAAGGCAAGAGGAGGGTGCGTTCTCCCCCTTTGGCTAGGGCGTTAGCCGTTGAGGCCGGGAACGGGGTGGCCGTTTTTGTGGATCGCGCACTTGACCGGGGGTGGGTCGAAGGGGTCGATCAGGGCGCGGCCGGTGGGCTTGCCGCGAGCCGGTTTGCCTGGTTTCGGCGGCTTGCCGGCGTTGCACTGGATCGAGAAGTCGCGGACGCCGTCGCGGGCGTCGATCACGTCGTCGCCACCGTTGCCGATGAAGACGTCCTCGCCGGGCTGGCCGAGCATCGCGTTGGGGCCGCCGTCGCCGATCAGGACGTCCCAGTCGAACGAGCCCTCCATGTCCTCGTTGGAGTCGTCGAGGCGGACCGGACGGCAGCCACGGACCTCGTCGACCCAAGCTTTGTCCAGCGGGAAGGAGATGATCAGCAGACCCGGGTGGGCCTGGGTCTCGGCGAATGAGGCGTCGTCGCGGCCGGCGCCGCCAACGATGGCGCCACCGGCGCAGCCGCCGCCGGCTGCCAGCAGGTCGCCATTGCCGCCGCCGTAGAGGAAGGTCGGCCCCGGCAGGCCGCCGATCAGGCCATCGGCGCCGTCGCCCCCGTAGAGCTTGTCGGCACCACGACCCGCCTCGAGCAGGTCGTCCTCGGGACCGCCTTTGATCGTGTCGTTGCCGTAGCCACCCGCGAAGCGGACGCTGCCGACCGCAAGCAGGGAGCCTTCGACGACGAGGCTGTCGTTGCCGGGCCCGAGGTCGGCGGTCAGCCAGAGGCCGGGTCCGCCGGCCGGACAGGAGACCTCGGTGGCGGTCCCGGTGGGGCGCGAGCAGCCCGGGCCGATCGCCATTCCCTTGGCGGCGGTGACGGAGAAGTTCTCGGTCGCTTCGTCGAAGGCGACGACGAAGTCATCCGGTCCACCGCCGCCGACGATCTGCAGACCGGCGCCGCCGCGCAGCAGCGGGTCGAGCTGGACGTAGGCCGAAGCCTGCGGCGCTTTTTCCTTGCCACAGGAGACGGTGCGCCCTTTCGCTCCCTCGCAGCCGTCGCTGCCCTGGCCACCGTTGATGCGGTCCTTGCCGCCACTGCCGAAGATGCGGTCGTCGCCGGGGCCGCCATCGATCCCGTTGGGCCCCTTGTCGCCGAACAGGGTGTCGCGGAAGGCCGAGCCCTGCAGGTCCTCGAAGCCGAACAGCTTGTCGTGGCCGTCGCCGCGGGACCGGTGCGTCTTCAGCGAGACCCAGACGCCGCTGCCCTTGCCGCCGGCTACGGCGGTGGCGAAGGAGGCGACATCGCCCTTGCCGGCGCCGCCGGACATCCGGTCCCAGCCGTAGTCGCCGTGGACGAGATCGTGGTCGCCGGGGCCGCCGTTGACGATGTCGATGCCGAGGTCGCCCGCCACCTCGTCGTAGCCGCCGGCGCCGCCTAGAATCTTGTCGTCGCCGAGGTCGCCGATCGTGCGGTCGTAGTCGCCGGCGCCGCCATCGGCCTCGTCGTTGCCGCGGCCGCCGTGGATCAGATCGGCCCCGGGGCCGCCGCAGAGCAGGTCGTTGCCGAGGCTGCCGTAGATCTCGTCGTCGCCGTCGCCACCCCAGATCACGTCGCGCTCGGGGGTACCGCGCAGCATGTCGTCGCCGTCGGTACCGACGATCTCCGCCTGCCGCCCGTGGCAGCGAGGCACGTCTTCTTTCTGCGAGACGGCACCCAGCGCACTGCTCGCGAGGAGCAGCGCGATGAGCGCCGCCGCCAAGGCCGCTCTCATGCCGTGCTTGTTCGTCATCCGAGCGAGTAACCCTCGCTCGCCGCAAAAAGCTCGCCAGGCCCTCCTAGGCGCTGCGGATCAACTTCTTGTTGACGAACTCATCAGCCCCGTAGCGGCCGAGCTCGCGGCCGAAGCCGGAGCGCTTGAATCCCCCGAACGGCAGCTCCGGGCTGTCGGCCCCGACCAGGTTCACGTAGACCATCCCGGCTTCGATCTTGTCGGCAACCCGATCGGCCTGCTCCTTGTCGGTGGTCATCAGGTAGGACCCGAGGCCGAACGGGGTCTGGTTGGCGAGAGCGACCGCCTCGTCCTCCGAGCCGACCCTGTAGACCTGCGCCACCGGGCCGAAGAACTCTTCCTGCGACGCCTCGTCGCCGGGCTTGATCCCGGTGAGGATCGTCGGTTCGAAGTAGTTGCCGTCGCGCTTGCCGCCGACGAGAACCTCGGCGCCGTTCTCGACCGCCCGCTTGACCTGGTCCTCGAGCCGGTCGGCCGCCATCTGCGAGGAGAGAGGACCGACCTCGGTGTCTTCGGCGGTCGGATCGCCCGGCACCGCGGCGGCGAAATTCTCGCGAAACTTCTCGAGGAACCCGTCGTACAGCTCGTCGGCGACGATGAAGCGCTTGGCCGCGTTGCACGACTGGCCGGTGTTGTCGAGCCGCGCTTCTGCGGCCGCCTGCGCCGACGCGTCGAGGTCGTCGCTGCCGAGCAGGATGAAGGGGTCTGAGCCGCCGAGCTCCAGAACGACCTTCTTGAGGTTGCGCCCGGCGATCTCGGCGACGGCGGCGCCCGCACGCTCGGAGCCGGTGACCGAAACACCCCGCAGGCGCGGGTCGGCGACGACCCACTCGATCTGCTCGTTGCCGGCGTAGATGTTCTCGTAGGCCCCCTCGGGGAAACCGGCGTCGTCGAAGATCTGCTGCATCGCCTCGGCCGATTCGGGGCACTGATGCGCGTGCTTGAGCAGGATCGTGTTGCCGATCACCAAGTTCGGCCCGGCGAACCGGGCAACTTGGTAGTAGGGGAAGTTCCAGGGCATGATCCCGAGCAGGACACCGAAGGGGCTGCGGCGAACGAGCGCCGTCCCCTCTCCGCCGAGCAGCTCGATCGGCTCGTCGGCCATCAATTTCTCGGCGTTGTCAGCGTAGAAGCCGTAGATTTCGCCCGCGAAGTCGACCTCTATCAGCGCCTGCTCGATCGGCTTGCCCATCTCGCGGACGATGATCTCGGCCAGCTGTTGCCGCCGCTCGGAGTGCAGTTCGCCGACCTTGCGCACCAGCGCGGCGCGCTCCGCCACGCTGGAGGAGCTCGGCCAGGTTCGGGAGGCCTGATCGGCCCGGTCGATTGCGGCGCGAAGCTCGTCGTCACCAATCCCCGTGTACTCCTTGATCGTCTCTCCAGTAGCTGGGTTGACTACCGCGTAAGTGCTCATCAGCTCTCCCTAGTGGTGCTCATCTGTACGGACCGTTCAAGCCCCAGCGCCTCCTTGACCGGGACGTACTCCATCCCGACTCCCTCGGCGACCGCCGGGTGCGTCACCGCTCCGCCCGCCACGTTGACGCCGAGTCGCAGGCCGGGGTCGCGCCGGATCGCCTCGGCGACGCCGAGGTCGGCGAGTGCGATCGCGTACGGCAGGGTGGCGTTGGTGAGGGCGTGGGTGGAGGTGATCGGGACCGCACCGGGCATGTTGGTGACGCAGTAGTGGGTGATTCCGTCGACCTCGAAGGTGGGCTCACGGTGGGTGGTCGGGCGCGAGGTCTCAAAGCAGCCACCCTGGTCGATCGCCACGTCGACGAGGACGGCGCCGGGCTTCATCAGCGCCAGTTGCTCGCGTCGCACTACATAAGGGGCGCGGGCGCCATGGACGAGGACGGCGCCGATCACAAGATCGGCCTGCGGCAGCATCTCTTCGACCGCCAGCGTCGTCGAGTAGACGGTCGAGCAGCGGCCGCTGAAGACCACGTCGAGTTCGCGCAGGCGGTCAATCGAGCGATCGAAGACGAAGACGTCGGCCTCCATCCCGATCGCGATGAAGGCGGCGTTCATGCCGACCACGCCGCCGCCGATCACCATCACGTTGGCGGCGGCGACGCCGGGGACGCCGCCGAGCAGGATGCCGCGCCCGCCCAGGGGCTTCTCCAGCATGAAGGCGCCGGCCTGGGTGGCGATCTTGCCCGCAACCTCGCTCATCGGCGCCAATAGCGGCAGCCGGCCGTGGGCGTCCTCGACCGTCTCGTAGGCGACGCAGGTAGCGCCGGACTCACAGAGGCCACTGGTCTGCGCAGGGTCCGGCGCAAGGTGAAGGTAGGTGAAGAGCAGTTGCCCCTCGCGCAGCATCTCGATCTCCGGCGGCTGCAGCTCCTTGACGTGGAGGATCATCTCCGCCGCAGCGAAGACGGTGGCGGGGTCGGGGGCGATGCGGGCGCCCTGCGCTTCGTAGTCAGCGTCGGCGATGGCGCTGCCGAGGCCGGCACCGGCCTCGATCAGCACTTCGTGGCCGTGCTCGCTCATTTCCCGCACCCCTGCCGGGGTGATCGCGACCCGGGACTCGTCCGGCTTGATCTCGGTCGGGACGCCAACGATCACGCGCTCTCCTCTTCCGGCATGACCGGCCGGTCGGTCACCCGACCAGCTCCCTCGCTCGCAACGCCAGCCAGAACTCGATCCGGTCGTGCGCTCGTGAGAGGTCGCGCCCGGTCAACTCTTCGACCTTGCGCATCCTGTAGCGCAGCGTGTGGCGGTGGCAGTAGACCTGTTTGGCCGCCCGCTCCCACTGGCCGTTCTGTTCGATGAAAGCTTCCAGCGAGCGCAGCAGCTCGCCGCCGTACTCCTCGTCGCCGCCCTCGATCGGGCCCAACACGCTTTCGCAGTAGAGCGCCAGCGCCTCGTCGTCCTGGATCGAGAGCAGCAGCGTGAAGGCGCCGAGGTCGCGCCAGGAAGCGACCTCGGGTGCTGTGCCGTTGTTGAGCGCGGTCGCCTCGAGGGCACAGCGGGCCTCGTGGAAGGAGTGGCGCAAGTTCTCCGGGGGGGCAGTGCGGCTGGCGGCGGCACGGACGCCGCCACGGTCGACGGCGAGCGCCCGGCGGGCGTCGGAGGCAACGTCGATCGGGTCGCGGTCGGCGGCGTCGATGACGGCGCAGAGCAACTCGCGGCCACCGATCGTATGCGGGGCAACGACCGCCGGGCAGGCATCGGCGGCAAGGGCGTGTTCGAGCGCCCCCTCTGCCGCCGCCGGGTGTTCGAGGGCGAAGACCAGCACCGCCGCCTCCTCGCCGATCCCGAACGGCTCCAGCCGACGGCGCAGCTCCGAGGCCTCCATGTGGCCGCCGAGGGCGCCGGCGAGGACGTCGCCGGCGAGGCGCCGCTCGGTCTCGCGGGCGACGCGGCGACGCATCAGCTCGAGGGCGACGACGGCGACCGCCTGCTGCAGGATCAGCCGCTCGAAGTCGCCGAGGCCGCCCGAGTCGCGGACGATCACCACCCAGGCCTGCGGCGGGCCGCCGCCCGGCGAGACGACCGGGTGAGCCAGGGCGCGGCCGGCGACCGAGGGGTGCGAGGGGACGAAGGGGTGACCGTCGCCGGCGTGGGTGACAGCCTCTTTGCGGATTGCGGCGATCGCGTCGGCGGAGAGCTGGCGGCGGAAGCCGCGGCCGGCAAGGCGCTCGCCGCGGCTGTCGAGGACGGCGACGGTGCCGCCGACGGCGGAGGCGATCGTCGCCGTGATTTCCTCCAGCCCGCGCTCCTCGAGGACCAGCCGCTCGAGCCGCCGCTGCACGGCGATACCGCGCTGCAACACCTCGTACTGCTCGTTGACGAGACGGGCGAAGGCCTTCTCGGTGATCGCGATGAACGGAACCGAGTAGGGCACCTCGAAGAGCGGGAAGTCGTGCTTTTCGGCCTCCTCGACCAGCGCTTTCGGCAGTTTGCGGTGACTGAAGCCGGTGCCAACGCCGAGCCCGGCGAGGTTGCGCTCGGCGAGGATCCGCACGAAGGCGCGCTGTTTGGTGGGGCTGTCGAGCGGGATGCCGGTGGTCAGCATCAGCTCGCCGCCGGAGAGCCACGGGGTCGGGTCCTCGAGCTCGGAGATGTGGACCCAGCGCACCGGAGCGCCCGCCGCCTCCGACCCGGCCGCGAGGTCGAGTTCGAGTTCGTCGAGCAGGCTCTGGACGGTCAGCACCGTGGCCCCTTAGCGTCGGCGGAGGCGATCAGCTCTCCCGGGTTGGGCGACTGCCCCACGGACCACCTGGTCCCAGGCCTCCGAAAGGACGTCGTGGAGGACGTCGTGGATCTCTTCGAACTGCTCCGTGTCGGCGATCAGCGGCGGCGCCAGCTGCACGACCGGATCGCCGCGGTCGTCGGCGCGGCAGATCAGACCGCGCCGGTAGAGCTCGGCGGAGAGGAAGCCGCGCAGCAGCCGCTCGGACTCCTCGTCGTCGAAGCTCTCCTTGGTCTCCTTGTCTTTAACGAGCTCGATCGCGTGGAAGTAGCCGGCGCCGCGCACATCACCGACGATCGGCAGCTCGAGCAGGCTCTCCAGCATCTGCCGGAACTCGCCCTCCTTGGCGAGCACGTGGCCGCAGAGGTCCTCGCGCTCGAAGACGTCGAGATTGGCCATCGCAACTGCCGAGGCGACCGGGTGGCCGGCGAAGGTGAAGCCGTGGGCGAAGGAGGCGTTGCCCTCCATGAACGGCTCGGCGACCCGGTCGGAGGCGATCACGCCGCCCATCGGCGCGTAGGCGGAGGTCAGCCCCTTGGCGATGGTGATCAGGTCGGGGACGTAGCCGAAGCGTTCGCAGCCGAAGTAGTGGCCGAGCCGGCCCCAGGCGCAGATCACCTCGTCGGAGATCATCAGCACGTCGTGGCGATCGCAGATCTCGCGCACCTGCTGGAAGTAGCCATCGGGCGGGACGAAGCAGCCGCCGGCGTTCTGGACCGGCTCGAGGATCACCGCGGCGACCGACTCCGGCCCCTCGAAGACGATCCGCTCCTCGATCGCGTCGGCCGCCCAGGTCGGTTCGCGGTCCTCGGGCCAGCGGTAGACGTTGGTGTTGGGAACGTGACAGCCGCCCGGGGTGAGCGGTTCGAACTGGGTGCGCAGCTCGGTGATCCCGGTCGCCGAGAGCGCTCCCAGCGTGGTGCCGTGGTAGGCGACCTCGCGGGCGATCACCTTGTGCTTCTGCCCTTTGCCGTGGATGCGATGGAAGTTGCGGGCCAGCTTCAGCGCCGACTCGACCGCCTCGCCGCCGCCGGAGGTGAAGAAGACGCGGTTGAGATCGCCAGGCGCCAGCGAGGCGATGCGGGCGGCGAGCTCAATTGCCCGCGGGTGAGCGTAGCTCCAGAGCGTGTAGAAGTCGAGCTCTTCGACCTGGCGCGCGGCCGCCTCGCCGTACTCGGCGCGGCCGTGGCCGGCGTTGACGCAGAAGAGGCCGGAGAGGCCGTCGAGGTAGCGCTTGCCGTGCTCGTCGAAGACGTAACAGCCCTCGGCCCGGGTGATGATCGGGATCTCGTGGTCGGACGAGTAGGAGCCCATCCGCGAGAAGTGCATCCAGAGATGTCGCCGGGCCAACTGCTGGAGCTCGGTGTCGACTGGCTGCGACGCAATGGCCATGCGGCTCTCCTCTCACGCTACGACGTTATGGACAACGCTAGAGCCAAGTTGGCCATGATGCAAGGGGTCTTTGGGTCAAGCTCTGGGAGTCGGGGTGTACATGACGTACAAGTTCCTTATGTCCTTTTAGGACATCCGCCACTTGCGCTGTGGTGCGCAGGGGCTTACCTTCGCTGCATGAGCAGCGTCGCCAGCGACGGGGATTCGGCCGGGGCCGGCGAGACCCCCAGCGTCGTCCTGGAGGGCGTCAGCAAACGCTTCGACGACCTGGTCGCGGTCGACGACCTCAGCCTCGAGCTGGCCGGCGGTGAGTTCTTCACCCTGCTCGGACCGAGCGGCTGCGGCAAGACGACGACGCTGCGGATGATCGCCGGCTTCGAGCGGCCCAGCGAGGGGGCGATCCGCATTGAGGGCGAGGACGTCGCCGAGCTGCCGCCCCACCGCCGACCGACCAACACGGTCTTCCAGAGCTACGCCCTCTTCCCCCACCTCAACGTCGAGGACAACGTCGCCTTCGGGCTGAAGCGCAAGAAGGTGCCGAAGAGCGAGATCGCCGGGCGGGTGCGCAACGAGCTGGAGCGGGTCGGCCTCGCCACCGAGGCGAAGCGCAAGCCGGCCCAGCTCTCCGGCGGCATGCAGCAGCGAGTGGCGCTGGCGCGGGCCCTGGTCAACCTCCCCAAGGTGCTGCTCCTCGACGAGCCGCTTGGCGCCCTCGACCTGAAACTTCGCAAGGGCCTGCAGGTGGAGCTGAAGCGGATCCAGCGCGAGGTCGGAATCACCTTCGTCTACGTCACCCACGACCAGGAGGAGGCGCTGACGATGAGCGACCGGATCGCGGTGATGAACCGCGGCCGGGTCGAGCAGGTCGGCGGCCCCGAGGACGTCTACGAGCACCCGACCACGACCTTCGTCGCCGGTTTCATCGGCGTCTCCAACCTGATGCCGGCCACCGTCGCCAGATCCGGCCTGGTCAGGCTCGACAGCGGGCCCGAGGTGCCGGCCGAGACCGGCTCGCTGCGCCCAGGCGAAGGCTGCGCCGCGGTGGTGCGGCCGGAGAAGCTGCGAGTGGCGCTGGCCGAGGACGCGGCGGCTGCCGGCAACAACGCGCCGCGGGTCGACGGCATCGTCGAGAGCTCGCTCTACCTGGGCACGGCGACCCAGATCGCCGTCGACCTCGGCGGGGGAGTGCGGATGACCGTGCTCGTCCCCAACGCCGACGAGGCCGCGCGGCAGAGGCTTCCCGGCGGCGGCGCCCGGGTAGCACTGAGCTGGGAGCCCGAGCACATGCACGTGGTCACCGAATCGCCGCGCGAAAACGGCGGCTCGGCGAGCGTTGTCAGCGAGGCAGGGACCAAACCCGAAGAGGAAGGTGAGTTGAATGGGCGGAGAGCAGCGAGATAGGCGACCGGTCAGGCGCGTGTTCGCGGCGTTGCTGGCGACGGTGGCGCTGGCGCTCATCGTCTCGGCCTGTGGCGGCACCACCGGCGGCGGCGGCAACAGCAGCGAAGCGACGACCGCCAAAGGGGGCCCGGTCACGGGCCAGCTGACGATCTCCAACTGGCCCGGCTACATGGAACCCGGCTCGAACAACACGGTCGCCAAGTTCGAAGACAAAACCGGCGTCAGCGTCGACTACATCGAAGACGTCAACGAAAACGAAGGCTTCTTCGGGAAGATGCAGCCGCTGCTGGAGCAGGGCGAATCGGGCGGGCGCAGCATCTTCGTCGTCACCGACTGGATGGCGAAACAGATGTACGACCTCGGCTACCTGCAGCGGGTCGACCACGGCGAGCTTCCGACCGTGTTCGAAAACATCAGGCCACAACTGGAGCAGCCCGCCTTCGATCCGGGGCGCAAATTCTCGGTCCCCTGGGTGAGCGGCATGGGCGGCCTCTGGGTCGACACCGCGAAGGCGCCCGAGATCAAATCGGTCAACGACCTGTTCGATCCCAAATACAAGGGCAAGATCACGATGCTGGCGGAATTGCGCGAAACCGTGCCGCTGGTGATGTTGGCCGAAGGGATCGACCCGGTCGAGGCGACCAACGAGGACTGGCTGAACGCGATCGACCGGATCAAGCAGGCGGCCGAGTCGGGGCAGATCCGACGCTTCACCGGCAACGACTACACCGAGGACCTGACCGCCGGCAACATCGTCGCCGCGATCGGCTGGTCGGGCGATGCCTCAATTGTCGAAAATCCGAACGCCGAATGGCGGATGCCGACCGAGGGCTGCTCGCTGTGGTCGGACAACATGGTGATCCCGATCGGGGCCCCGAACACCGGCGCCGCCTACGGCTGGATGAACTTCATCTACGAACCGCAGATCAACACGCCCCTGGCCGAATACATCACCTACATCCCGCCGGTCGAAGGGGTGCAGGACCTGATCAAGCCCGAACTGGCGAAGGACCAGCTGGTCTTCCCCAGCCCGCAATTCACCAGCAAGTGCACCGACCAGGACTCACCGCCGGACATCGAACCGGTCAACGAGGCCTGGCAGGAAGTGATCACCGGGTGATCTGAGATGAAGCTGAGACAGCGCCTGGTCCCTTACTGGCTCTTGGGGCCGGGCCTGCTCTGGCTCGTCTTCTTCTTCGTCGTGCCCATGTACTTCATGGGCGAACTGGCGCTGCGCACGGGCTCGCTGACCACCGGCTTCACCTTCGACTGGGCCTGGTCGAACTTCCCCGACTCGCTGTCGGGCCACACCGAGCAGATCGGCCGATCCTTCTTCTACGCCGGCACGGCGACGATCCTGGCGCTGCTGATCGGCTACCCCCTCGCCTACGCGATCGCCTTCCGGGCCGGCCGCTTCAAGGGGCTGCTGCTGTTCGCGGTGATCGCGCCCTTCTTCACCACGTACCTGATCCGGACGATCGCCTGGAAGACGATCCTCAGCGACTCCAGCCCGGTGGTCAGCGTCCTGCAGACGCTGACGCTGGTGCCGCCCGACGGGCGGGTGCTGGCGACCTCGGGGGCGGTGATCGCCGGCCTCACCTACAACTTCCTACCGTTCATGATCCTGCCGCTGTACGCCAACCTGGAGCGGCTCGACCTGCGCCTGGTCGAGGCGGCGAAGGACCTCTACTCCTCCTCGCGCCAAGCCTTCCTCAAAGTGACCCTGCCGCTGACGATGCCGGGGATCGTCGCCGGCGTCCTGCTCACCTTCATCCCCGCTTTCGGCGACTACATCAACGCCCAGATCCTCGGCGGCACCCAGCAGGCGATGGTCGGCAACGTGATCCAGTCGCTCTACCTGAACCAGCGCGACTACCCGGAGGCAGCTGCACTCTCCTTCCTGATGATGGCGCTGATTCTCGCCGTCATCACCATCTACATCCGCTTCGCCGGCACCGGCGCCTTCATGGGCGACGAGGAGGAGGCGGCCTAGATGGCGATCCTGTCGCGAGCGTGGGGGCGGCTGCGGCACAACGCGCTGCCGATCTACGCCTGCCTCGCGGTCGCCTACATGCTGATCCCGATCGTCGTCATCGCCGTCTTCTCGTTCGGCGAGACGCCCAAAGGCAAACTGACCTTCAGCCTCAACGGCTTCACCACCGAGTACTGGAGCAGCGCCTTCTCGCTGCCGGAGCTGAACGAAGCGCTGCTCACCAGCCTGCGCCTGGCGGCGCTCTCGACCGTGATCTCGACCGCAATCGGGACGCTGATGGCGATCGCGCTGGTCCGCCACAGGTTCCTCGGCCGGCGCGCGGCGAACCTGCTGATCGTGATCCCGATGGCGACGCCCGAGGTCGTGATCGGCGCCGCGCTGCTCTCGATGTTCATCTTCTACTCGTTCGTGCTCGGCTTCACGACGCTGCTGATCGCCCACGTGATGTTCTCGATCAGCTTCGTCGTGGTCGTCGTGCGCTCGCGGCTGATCGGCTTCGACCGTCACCTCGAGGAGGCCGCCGCCGACCTCGGCGCGACCCCGTTGGCGACCTTCCGCACCGTCACCCTGCCGCTGCTGGCGCCGGGGATCCTCGCCGCGGCACTGCTCGCTTTTGCCCTCTCCATTGACGACTTCGTGATCTCGAACTTCAACTCGGGGACGACGGTGACCTTCCCGCTCTACGTGTTCGGGGTCGCCCTGCGGGGTATCCCGGTCCAGGTCAACGTGCTAGCGACGATGTTGTTCGCGTTGATCACGATCGCCGTGGTGCTGGTCCTCTGGCAGCAGCGCCGCGCCGAACGGATGGCCTCCGTCCGCCCCGAGCAAGAACCGGCCCCGGCCGCAGCCCACGCCTGATGCCCGACGGGACGAAAACCCACGACGTGGGCGGGAAATCGGCCCGTCGGCCGGGGGATGCGGAGCGGCTCGCCAACTATGTGGGCGGAGAGTGGCGGCAGGCCGAGGGAGTCGAGTGGCTGCCCGACATCGACCCGGTCAGCGGCGAGACCGTCGCCGAGGTGCCGCTCTCCGGGGCAGCGCAGGTGAGCAAAGCCGTAGCGGCGGCGCGGGCCGCGCAGCCGGCCTGGCGCGAGGTGCCGCCGCAGCAGCGGGCGCGGGCGGTGCTGGCCCTGCGCGAGGAGCTGCTGCGGCGCCGCGAGGAGCTGTCGGCGCTGGTCAGCGTCGACATGGGCAAGACCCTGGCCGACGCCGACGGCGAGGTCGGCCGCGGGCTCGAGTCGGTCGAGTCGGCGGCGGCGATCCCGCACCTGCTGAAGGGCGAGACCCTGGAGGGGGTCGCCGCCGGGGTCGACGTCGAGATGGTGCGCCAGCCGGTCGGCGTCATCGCCGCGATCACCCCCTTCAACTTCCCGGCGATGATCCCGCTCTGGTTCCTCCCCTACGCGATCGCCTGCGGCAACTCGTTCCTGCTGAAGCCGTCGGAGAACGATCCGCGACCGGCGGCGCTGATCGTCGAAGCGGTCGACGCGGTCGCGGAGATCCCGCCCGGCGTCGTCAATCTGGTGCACGGCGGTCGCGAGGCGGTGACGGCACTGCTGGCTGACCCCGGGATCGACGCGGTCTCCTTCGTCGGCCGCGCTGAGACGGCGCGGATGGTCGCCACCCGGTGCGCCGAGACCGGCAAGCGCGCCCAGGCCCTGGGCGGCGCCAAGAACTCGCTGGTAGTAATGCCCGACGCCGACCTCGACGTGGCGGTGCCGGCGATCATGGGCTCGGCCTTCGGCGCCGCCGGGCAACGCTGCCTGGCCGGCTCGGTCGGGGTCATCGTCGGCGCCCCGGAGCGCCGGGCCGAAGTTCGCGAGGCGCTGCGGGCGGCAGCCGGGAAGCTGCGGATCGGCCCCGGCGGCGACCCGGCCACCGACGTTTGCCCGATGGTCTCCTCGGCGGCGCGCGACCGCATCGCCGAAGCGATCGCCAGGGCCCAGGAGGAAGGCGCTGAGATCCTGATCGACGGCCGCGGCGACGCCGGCCCCGCCGGAACGCTGCTTGCTCCCACGATCGCCATCACCACCGACCACGAGTCCGAGCTCGCCCGCGAGGAGCTGTTCGGCCCCCTTCTGACCCTGGTCGAAGTTCCCGACTTGGATGCAGGCATGGAGTTCGTGAACGGCTCCCACTACGGCAACGCCGGCGCCATCTTCACCCGCTCGGGGAATGCAGTACGCCAGTACCGCTACGAAGCTGAAGCCGGGATGCTGGGCGTCAACATCGGCGTCCCGGCCCCCGTCGCCTGGTTCCCCTTCGCCGGCTGGAAGGACTCGATGGCCGGCGACCTCCACGCCAACGGGACGGACGCGGTTGACTTCTATACGCGGAAGAAGGTTGTTACTGCGCGGTGGTAGGAGGAGCCCGGCGCCCCTCCCCCGGAGGCCGTTGCGCAGCAGGTCGCTGGGTGAGTTTTGGGGGGTCGGTGCCTGAGCCTCCGGGGGAGGGGCGCCGGGCTCCCTTACGACACGCAGTGGTTACCGGCCGATGTGGAAGCCGATCAGCTTGGGAATTCGGGCTAGGGCCGCACTCGCTGGGTGAGGCTTGCGGCCTTCTGACTCCGCCTGCTCCTTGCTCATGATTCCGGCGTGGATGGCGCTGCCTCCGAGCCAGTGGAAGGGCTCGGGGGGGACGCGTTGGGGAGAAGGGTCGATGAAGGGGAGGCGGGAGTGGGCGTCGCGGCGGCCCAGAGCCAGTGAGGCGAGGGTCTGGCCGACCATGTGGGAGGGGCCGACGCCGTTGCCGGTGTAGCCGGCGGCGGCGAAGGCCCGGTCGGCGGCAAAGGGCATGACCAGGGGGAGGTGGGTCGGCGAGACGTCGATCGGGCCTCCCCAGGCGTGGGTGAGGCGCCGGCCGGCGATGCCCGGGAAGTAGGCGCGGAGGCGCTCGGCTGCGCGGGCGATGACCTCGGGGTCGACCTCAACCCGGCCGTGCAGACGACCTCCCGGTGAGATCCGGCCGCCGCCGAGGCCGAAGGCGATGCGGCCGTCGGGGGTGGTGCGGAAGTAGTGGAGCATCGTCCGGCAGTCGGTGATGCACTCGCCGCCCGTCCAGCCGACTTCCTCCAGCAGGTCGGGGACGGGCTCGGTGAGGACGATGTGGGAGGAGGTGATCGTCAGGCGGTTGTGGAGCGGCCCGCGGCGGGCCCTGGCGGCGCCGCCGATTGCGACGATCGCGGCGCCGGCGCGGACCGAGCCACTGTCGGTGTGCATCTTGATCCCGCCAGGGATGTCGCGTAGGCCGCGCGCTGGCGAGTGCTCATGGATCTCGACCCCGGCGGCGAGCAGCTGCTGACGCAGGCCGAGCGCCAGCCGCGCCGGCTGCACGGTGGCGGCACCCGGGTAGAAGGCGCCGCCGCGGAAGGCCGGCGAAGCGCAGTGGGCGGCCACCTCGTCGGGGGAGAGCAGGCGAACGGCATCGGCCGCTCCCAGCGCCCTGCAGGCCTCGGCGGCGTCGTTCCAGACGTCGTCCTGAGCAGGTGCCGCGGAGACCTGGAGGTAGCCGCCGCGGTGGAACCAGGCGTCGACTCCCTGCTCGGCGCAGAAGGCGCCGACCCCGGCGACCGCATCGTCGCCAGCGCGGGCGACCGCAAGCGCCGCCTCGTCCCCCCAGCGCTGACGCATGTTCGCCAGCGAGAACCACATCTCGTTGCAGAAGCCGCCGTTGCGTCCGCTCGGCCCGCGGGCGCAAACATCGGCCTCGAGCAGTACCACCCGCGCCTGCGGCTCCATCGCCTTCGTCAGCCAGGCCGCCCACATGCCCGTGTAGCCGCCGCCGAGGACGACGATGTCGGCGTCGCGCTCGCCGCTTAGCGGCGGTGCCGGGGTCAGCGGTCCGGCCTCTTCCAGCCAGTAGCCGTGCGCGTTGTGCTTCATGTGCCCAAGCGTAGACTCGAAACGATGGTGGATCGAGATCAGGACTCGACTCCCTACGTAGACGCCCTGCTCGCCTACGCGGCGCGCGAGCCCGGCCGTTTCCAGGTGCCGGGGCACAAGGGCGGACCCGGCGCCGACCCGGCGATGCGGGAGCTGGTCGGCGAGATCGGCCTGCGCAACGACATCCCCTCGGTGACCGAAGGGGTCGACATCGGCCCGGAGCCGACGCCTTTCCATCAGGCCCAGGAAATGGCCGCCGCGGCCTGGGGCGCACGCCGCACCTGGTTCCTCGTCAACGGCGCCTCGCAAGGCAACCACGCCACCTGCATGGCGCTTGCCCACGGGGGCGAGCAGGTGGTCGTCCAGCGCAACGTCCACTCCTCGGTCATCGACGGACTCGTCCTCAGTGGCATGCGGCCGACCTTCGTCGCGCCGGAGCTCGATTCGGAGCTAGGGATCGCCCACTGCCTCACCCCGGACTCGCTGGCGGCGGCGCTCGACGCCACCCCCGCTCCGATCGCGGCGATGGTCGTCTCCCCCACCTACTTCGGCGCCTGTGCCGACGTCGCCGCGCTGGCCGAAGTCGCCCACTCGCACGGAGTGCCGCTGGCGGTCGACGAGGCCTGGGGGGCGCACCTGCGCTTCCATCCCGGCCTGCCCCCCGACGCGCTCAGCTGCGGCGCCGACCTCGTCCTCTCCTCGACCCACAAGATCGTCGGCAGCCTCACCCAGTCGGCGATGCTGCACCTCGGCCACGGCGACCGGCTCGACGCGGCGGTGGTCGACCGCTGTGTGGGCCTGGTCGAATCGACCAGCCCCAGCGCCCTGCTCTCGGGATCGCTCGACGCCGCCCGCCGCCAAGCCGCCATCCACGGCACCGAGCTGCTGACCGAGACCCTGGCCGGGATCGCCGCCACCCGCGCCGCGATCGAGCAGATCCCCGGACTGACCTCGCTCGACGCGAGCATGGTCGGCCACGCCGGGATCGTCGGCTGGGACCCGCTGCGTCTGGCAATCGATGTGCGCGGCACCGGCTCGACCGGCTACCGGCTGGCGAGGATCGCCTTCGAAGACAGCGGCGTCGACTTCGAGCTGCTCTCCGAGAACATCGTCGTTGCGACCTTCGGGATGGGCGAGCCAGCGGCCAAGGCGGGCGAGCGCCTGGTCGAGGGGCTGCGCGGGGCGGTCGGTCGGCTCGACTCCGAGCCGCGCGACCAACAGGAGCCGTTGGCGCCGCCGCCTCCCTGGGGGGAGCTGGCGATGACGCCGCGCCAGGCCTTCCTCGGGCCGCAGGAGGTCGTGCCGTTCGACCAAGCGGCGGGGCGCGTCGCGGCCGAGGGGCTGGCCGCCTACCCGCCCGGCATCCCCAACGTCCTGCCTGGAGAGCGGCTGACCCGCGAGACCCTCGACTACATCCTCGAGAGCGTCGCCCACGGCGGCTACGTGCGCGGCGGCAGCGACCGCGAGCTGAAGACGCTGCGCGTCACCCGCTAACCCCACCCCCGGGGGCGTGTCCGAGGTTAGGGGTCCATATGGCACCCAAACCTCG
>DASYLY010000046.1:0-2456 GCA_036009365.1 Solirubrobacterales bacterium | reverse complement strand
GGCGAGAGATGGTGAGTTAAAGGCGAAAATCCCAGGAAGGGAAGGGGACACCCGTCCCTCCCTACAGGCAGGCGTTGGAACTACGCGAAGAACTCGCGGGCTTTTTCGGCTACGAGGTCCGGCATCTCGTCGGCGATGAAGTGGCCGCAGCCGTCGACCAGCTCCAGCTGCATGTCGTCCGCGTGCTTCTCGTAGCCGTCGAGGAGCGTGTACTTCAGGGCCTGGTCGCCTTTGCCGAACAGGAGCTTGGTCGGGACCTCGAGGCGGGCCTTTGCGTAGCGGCCCTTGGCGATCTCGCCGACCTCGTGGAGGTTGAAGACGCGGTAGGTCTGGACCGCGGCGTTGGCCCGAGCCGGCTCGGTGAACTGGTCGCTGAAGGCGTGCAGGGTCGCGTCGTCCCAGACCTCGCGGCGGACCGAGGCTCCGGCCAGCACTTTCGGCACGAACTTGCCGCTGGTGTGCAGCCGGAGGCCGATGCCCGGGCTGAGGATCAGCCACTGGTACCAGAAGCGCCAGAGGTGGGGTGCCATCTGGCGCATCGTCGTCCAGGGGGGCAGAATGTTGAGCGCCAGGTAGCGCTCGAACCGCTCCGGCGCCTTCAGCGCCAGCAGGAACCCGATCCAGGCGCCCCAGTCGTGCCCGACCAGCTTCACCCGCTCGATCCCCAGCGCGTCGAGGACGGCGAGCACGTCGTCGGCCATCTCCTCCTTCTCGTAACCGCTCGGCGGGGCGTCGGACCAGCCGTAGCCGCGCAGGTCGAGGGCGATCACCCGGTAGCGATCCGCCAGGGCCGGCATCAGGTGGCGCCACTCGTACCAGTGCTGCGGCCATCCGTGCAGGCAGAGGACGACCTCGTCCCCCGTCCCCGCTTCGGCGTAGTGGAAGCGGATGCCGCGGGCGTCCACCCAGTGATGGCTGACGCCGTCTATCTCGGGTGGCTGGCTCACCAGCCAAACAGGCTATTCGTTCAGTGCAGCGTGGTCGCGGCGGCCTGGCGGAAGTCGTTGAGGATCTGCTCCATCGCCCCGACCTCACAGGGAACTCCTTCGGGCCAGTCCTTCTCCGGATGCTCCTGCAGCGTCTTCAGCCCATTGCCGCTAATGATCGCGACGACGGTCTCGTCCGGCCCGATTTTCCCTTCCTGGGCCAGCCGCGCCGTCGAGGCGATCGTCGTGCCGCCCGCCGGCTCGGTGAGGATCCCCTCGGTCGCCCCCAGTAGATCGATTGCGCTCCAGATCTCATCGTCGGAGGCGGTCGCCGCCGAGCCGCCACGCGAGCGGACCGCGTCGACAACCAGGGTGCCGTCACCCGGGGCGCCGATCGCCAGCGAGTGGGCGGCCGTCTCCGGCATCTGCGGCTCGATCTCGCCGCCACCGACGATCGCGGTGGCGATCGGCGAGCAGCCGCTGGCCTGGGCGATGTTGATCTTCGAGCCCGCGGTCTCGGCCAGGCCGACTGTCTCCAGCTCGACCAGGCCCTTGTGGACTCGCGAGGAGAGGGTGCCGCCGGCGGCGGGGATGACGAAGTGGTCCGGCGCCTGCCAGCCCAGCTCCTCGACGACCTCGAAGGCCATCGTCTTCGCCCCCTCGGCGTAGAACGGGCGCAGGGTGATGTTGGCGAACTCCATCCCGGTCGTCAGCGCCAGCTCGCGGCAGGCGCGATTGGCCTGGTCGTAGTTGGCGTCGAGCTGGATCACCTGGGCGCCCATCGCCCGGCAGGCCTTTGCCTTGCCCTTCTCCATGTTGCCGGGATAGAAGATGTAGGGACGGGCGCCGGCCTGGGCCGCCAGCGAGGCGACCGCGGTGCCGACGTTGCCGGTGGAGACGCAGCCGACCTCGTCCTTGCCCAGCTCCAAAAGGCGGGCGATCGCCATTCCCACCACCCGGTCCTTGTAGGAGAGCGAGGGACGGTTGGTCGAGTCGTCCTTGAGAAAGAGGTTGCTGAGGCCGAGCTCGGCGCCGAGCCGCTCGGCGTGAATCAGCGGCGTTTTGCCGGCGAACTGGGCGACGCGCTGCTGGGCGCGGCGGTTGAGGATCGGCAGCAGCTCCTCGAAGCGCCAGACGTTCCAGGGCCGCTCGTCGAGCGGGCGGGCGGAGATCCTCTCCTTCGCGAGCTCGTAGTCGTAGTCGACGTCGAGCCCTTCGCCGCATGCGGGGCACTTGAAGGCGCGGTCGAGCAGGGGCGTGCGATAGCTGCACTCGCGGCAGACGAGTTCGGTGGCACAGGAGCTGGTCCGGAGCCCGTAGGGCTCAGTGAGATGCGGATCCACCGCGTCACTCATGACTCCTCCTTTGCCGCCGAATTCTCGACGTCGATCCGGTTAATCGCACGGGTATAACACATGGCTGGGCACTGCTCAATGCTTTCTGCGCAAACGTGAGGGAATCGAGACCGCAAATCCCTTCCAGGAAGGTAGCGAAACCTGGGGCGGTCGCAACTCGTCTGTAGTCTCTTGT